>CAJQOK010000569.1 GCA_905479905.1 uncultured Aliterella sp. | reverse complement strand
TTCTATTGCTGTGGGCATAGGATTTTGGACTTTTACTCAGGAACCTAAATACGAAGGTACGTTTAGACTTTTAGTTGAGCCTGTAACTACAGAAAATAAACTAGAAGGACTAACGCAAATTCCTGGTATAAATCCTAATTTGCCGCAAGAAGGCTTAGATTACAATACGCAAATTCAGGTTTTAGCAAGTCCTGAATTAATGAGTCCAATTATTAACCAACTATCTCAGCAGTACCCAGATATTGACTACAAGTCAATGCTGGAAGATATGACAATTGAACGCTTTGAAAAAACAAAAATTTTAAAGGTCAGCTATCAAGATACCGAAAAAGAAAAAATTGCCTTTGTTTTGCAACAGTTAGCTAAAGATTATTTGAAATACAGCCTCCAAGAGCGACAAACTAATCTGCGCAAGGGCATTGATTTTGTGGATTCCCAACTACCGGAATTGCAATTGCGAGTCAATAGCCTGCAAAGGCAACTGCAACAATTTAGGCAACAATATAATTTTATAGATCCAGAAGTTAAAGGTCAGCAATTATCCGAGCAAGTCGATAACGTCCAATTACAGCGTTTAGAGACACAAAAAGAATTAGCAGAAACCCGATCGCTGTACACAAGTTTTCAAGCTCAATCGGGGGCGGCGCTAGCTGATAATCCAGCATTTTATGCGGCGACAAATTCTCAAGAACGATCCGATACCGCTCAAGCACTCAAAGAAGCCCCTGTATATCAAAAATTAGTAGGACAGTTGCGCGATATAGAAAGTCAAATTGGGGCAGATTTAACGAGATTTCAAGATGACAGCCCAAATATGGTATCCTTGCGGAATAAACGCGAGAATTTATTTCCAGTATTAAGGGCAGAAGCGCAACGGGTATTAGGTAATAAATTAGTAGAACTATCAACAAAAATTTCTGGTTTAGAAGTCCGTTTAGCAGAAATTAGCACCGCAGAAAATACATTAAATCAATCCGTTGAGCAATTGCCAACTTTAGCTCGTCAGTATACGGACTTGCAAAGAGAATTAAAAGTAGCAACAGAAAGCTTAAATAGATTCTTAGAAAAACGCGAATCTTTACAAATAGAAAATGCCCAAAATGAAATACCTTGGCAAGTAATAGCCGCTCCTAAAGTAGCAAAAGAACCAATTTCCCCCAATATTAAACGCAATTTGATACTAGGGGCGATCGCTGGAGTTATGGCCGGAATGGCGGCGGCGCTACTAGCGGAAAGGTTAGATAATGTGTTTCATACTCCTGAAGACCTCAAAGACTTAACAAAATTGCCGCTACTGGGGATAATTCCTTTCAATAAGGGTCTTAAGCAACTTGCACCTTTAGCTCAGGCAAAGGTAGAAAAGAAAGCCGAAGGTTATAAATTGGTGTTGCCTAGTATGAGTAGCACCCAAAATGAATCTTACTTTCCTTTTGTGGAGTCTTTTCGTTCTCTGCATACTAATATCAACTTCTTGGGTTCTGACACACCTATAAATTCTTTAGTTGTTACTTCCGCCCAAAAAGGTGATGGCAAATCGACGGTATCGGTACAACTAGCCCAAGCTGCCGCCGCCATGGGGCAAAAAGTGTTACTGGTAGATGCGGATATGCGCCTACCTCAAGTTCATGCCCGCCTAGGCTTGCCCAATGAACAAGGACTAAGTAATATTATCTCCACTAATTTACCGATATACGAAGCAATTCAGCGATCGCCTTTAGGGGATAACTTATTTGTGATCACCTCCGGTCAAATTCCGCCTGACCCGATTAAACTGCTCTCCTCTAAAAAGATGCAGAATATTATGGCTCAATTGCGGACAGAATTTGACTTAGTAATTTACGATACGCCGCCAATTCTAGGTCTGGCAGATAGCAGTATCGTAGCGACTCATACCGCCGGAATTGTGCTAGTAGTCAGAATGGGTAAAACTGACCGGGCTGTGGTCAGACAGGCTTTAGATGGTTTAAGACTTTCTCGCGCTAATGTCTTGGGATTGGTCGTAAATGGCGTGAGAAAACATAGCGGTAATGCCTACAATTACTACTACTACAAAGCCCGTACTCCTAGCGTTAACTCATGAACCGTTAAATAAAGTGAAATATAAAACCGATCTACGCTCTTGGCTACTAATAGCATCAGCTTTAAGTATGGTAGGCAGTGCGCTTGAAGTCTCTGCTACCCCTGTTAGTAATTCGTGGTCACAGATTGTCAGCCGCAGTCTGCCCCCCGGATGGGCAATTCGCCTCCCATCAATAAATTGGTTCAATGATCGCCTAGGTTCGCCGGATGACAGGTTTATTAGAGTTATTTTGGCAAATCAATCTACTTTAGAAGTCAATATAGTTAACTGCCTGGAGCAAACAAATTCCTGTTTGGTAGGAAGTGTTGGCGTAAGTAATCGCAAATTAAACCAGAATACTAAAGAATTTAAGCAATATCGAGAATTGGCAACACCAATTGTTCTAGGTAAAAATTTGCGCGGTTATCTATTAACCACTCCCAAACTCTCATCAATTTTATGGGAGCAACAAGAGCAAACTTATACCGTTACCCAGCCAGGAGCGCCGCAAAAATTAATCGAGATGGCAAGAGAAATCGCCTATGCTCCGGCGGTTAATAGTACAAAAGTATTGCCAACAACAGCCCCACCAAAATTAGCCCAAGCCAGCAACAACGAGACACCGCGATCGCCTCTGCATCGTCACCCGGTATTGACCACCGCCGAGCAACTAAATCAAGGGGAAATTTTAGTTAATACCCGTTACCGCCAATCTTTTCCGGCAGGAAATGCTAGTGATACTGGTTTGACAGGTCAGCCAACAATTGGTCTTACTTGGGGCGTAACTGATAACCTAGAACTAACGGTAGATGCTCAAACCGTTGATAATTCCGGCCCTGGTCGTCAAGGGAACTTTGATGTCAAAAGAATTAACGCCGATGACACTAGCCCGAATTTCTTTCAAGAAATTAGTTTTCAAGGCAAACATAGAATTTGGGAAAATTCATCGGGAAATCAAGCTATTAGTGGAGTAATTGCTGTTTCTACAGGCTTGCAAGGACGACCTTACAGGTTTACGACTACAACAGGAGCGATCGCAGACCAGGGGAGAAATAGCGGGCTTGTTACTTCTTTAGAAGTACCTTATACAGTTTCACTGGGCGATCGCACTAAGTTAACTTTATCTCCAAAAATTGCTTTTTTGCCCGATAGCCATGCTCTGTATTTTAGTACGCCACCTGTCGCCGATTCTGGCTCCTTTGGGACAACTTTCGGTGTAGCTGGGGGTCTAACTTATCGCGTCTTACCCCGACTTTTACTTTGGGGCGATGCCTTTGTCCCTTTTACAGGCAATAATTCCATTAACCGCGAAACCGGACTCCCGGCTCGTACAGTAGCTTTTAATGCAGGCTTACGCTACTTAGTTAATCCTCGGTTAGCTACCGATCTATTTGTTTCTAACACTTTAGGCAATACCGGAGCCATGTCTGTAGTAGGCGATCGCGCTTATACGTCTTTGGGGCTAGGCGTAACATTTTTACCAGGAGTTACGGGTGCGAATCGCAGCTACGCCCAGAGTTTTAGGACTCAGGAGCCGCAACCTAGTAGTGAAGCTGGATTTGCCTTTTTAGACGGCGGTACAGTTGCAAGTAACAGAGCCGTTCTCAGTCTTGCTGGTGGAAGCCAAGTAATATTGACTTCTTTGCGCTACGGACTATTAGACGACTTGGAATTTGGAATTTTTCTTAACTATATTTCCGGCATCATAGACGAATCAGAATTTGGTTTTAGTGGCAAAATTAGATTTCAGAATCAAGCCGATGGCGATCCTTTTACTTTGAGCGGTGTCGCCACCTTAGCACGCTCGAACAACGTCCTGATTAACCTGATCAATAATAATCGCAATGAGTTTGAGCAAAGAGGCTTAGATAAAGGCGGGTTTGCTTTTAGTAATGAAAGTGATGGGGAATTATTTATTATTACTCTTTCCGCCCCCTTTCATTATCAATTTACAAGCGGAAGTGCTGTTTGGTTTACACCTACGTTGGGCTACATTCAACGTAACGGCTTGCAACTTGCTGGGTTCAATTTGGGTGGCTCCTTGGCGCTAAATAGAGATTTAGATGCGATCGCCGAAGCCGGAATTAATTTCACAAGTGACGGCAATGCCTTTACTGGCGATACTCTAGAAAATGCTATTCCTTGGACTGTGGGTTTGCGCTGGGAACCTTTACTAGGGGAAAATACCCCCCAATTAGAAGCTTATTTAACTAATCGGGTAGGCTCCTCACCTTTTGAAACTTTACGAGTTCGGGCTGATAACGATCTAGCTATTGGTGTAGGTTTGCTATTACCAGTTCAATTTTAAAACCATGAGCGACTCCCCCTGGACACCGCTCCATGCTACCTTGCACCGTACATTGAAAGTGCGCCATCTGTTACCCAAAGAGCGGCTCTTGCTAGTTGCGGTTTCTGGGGGACAAGATTCTCTATGCTTAATCAAACTCTTGCTAGACTTACAACCTAAGTGGGGCTGGATGCTAGGGATTGCCCACTGCAATCATCGGTGGCGCACCGATTCTGAGGCAAACGCCCTCCACGTCGAAAACTTAGCCAACGCCTGGTCAATCCCCTATTACGGGGCTACGACTGACCGTTCTTTGCCTAGCGAAGCCGCCGCTAGAAAATGGCGTTACGAGGCTTTAAGTGAAATTGCCCTAGCCCACAATTACCAGTATATCGTCACCGGACATACTAGCAGCGATCGCGCGGAAACCTTACTTTACAATTTAATTCGTGGGAGTGGAGCCGATGGCTTGCAGGCGCTCTCTTGGCAGAAACCGCTCGATTCTGGACTTCAACTAATTCGTCCTTTACTCCAAATTAATAGAGCCGCCACAGCCCAATTTTGTCAAGCTACGAAGTTGCCCGTCTGGGAAGATAGCACCAATCTTGACTTGAAATATGCTCGTAACCGTATCCGTCACGAACTATTACCCTACTTGCAATCCTTCAACCCCCAAGTAGAAGTCTCTCTAGCTCAAACCGCCGAGCTATTGCATTGTGAAGTAGAGTATCTAGAACTTACCGCCCAACAACTGTACGCCCAAGCTCGTCACCCCCACGAACGCCTAAAACTTAATTGTCAGGTGCTGCAAGCCTCCCCTCTAGCCTTGCAACGCCGAGTCCTGCGCCAATTTCTTTTTCAAGCCCTTAATCGCAGTCCTAACTTTGAACAAATCGAGAAACTAATTGCCCTGATCTTTGCCCCTAATAAAGCCCAAACCGATCCTTTTCCTGGAGGAGGAGTGGCTAAAGTAGAAAATGGCTGGATTTCTTTAATTCCACCCTAAACAGCCTTTTTATCTAACGAACCACAGAACTTAACAACTTGTTCCGAATTTGCTCTACTTGACTTTGCTCGTCAGGAACTTGCAAGTTTTCAACACTAGCCGAAATTGTTTTTAACTTATGCTTTAACCCCTCTAAATTATCTTGAATTGGTTGCAGCATTTCTTCGTAAAGATTGACTCTACCCCAGCACTGCGCCGTTAATGCAGCTTGAGAGTATAGGTTTGACTCCATTTCTTGCAACTGCTGACGGACAGTTTGCTGCAAGTTAGTTTTGCTAAGGATATCTGCTTGCAATTGCTGAGTGTGCGCCCCTAAGTGCGTAATTTCCTGTTCCAGCTTTTGTAGTTCTTTTGCTTGTTGCTGCTTGATTAAGTCAATTTGCACAATAATCGGACTCAAATCACTTTTATAGTCCTCTTGTTTAGTCGCTGGCGTAATCCCCTGTCGCTGCCACAGTACCGACTGATGCTGATTTAAAACTTGTTTGCGCTCTTGCAAGTTTTGACGCTGACCAACTAAAGTTTGATCTAAAAACTCATAGGTGTCTCGCTCCTCAGCTATTTCAGTTCTCAGCCTAGAGGCATCGCGATCGCTAGCTTGGCTCAATTTTCCTTGCAAGTCATCAATATTTTGCTGTAAAAGTCTGAGTTCTTCCTCTTGATCGTTAACAAAGCCCGAAGCACCTGCCAAATCTCTTTGCAATTCTTGAATTAATTGCTGTAGCTGCTCTAAAGACATATTCTCTAGCGCGTTCAAATCCACCTTTTGAGCTTGGTCGAGATGATCTGGAGCGACTAATCGATGTAATTGATGATAGATTTCTTCTTGCTTGCGTAACTTAATGCCAAGAATTTGCGCGTCTTCTTGCTTTGTATTGAGAGCGGAATTTTGCACCTGTAATTTTACTAAATCTTGCTCCAGAGACTTTTGATCCGTCTCCCACTGGGTTGTGCGGCTAGTCAATGTTGATTTAAGATTATCCACTTCTGCACTCTGGCGTTCGGCGTTAGCGCGTTGCTGCTCGAATTGCTGCCAATGATGGCTTAAGACATTTTGTTGGTCATCAACGGTTTGTGTCGAAACATTTAGCTGTTCTTTTAAAGCTGCTTTGGGGGCGATACTATTTGCCAAAAGATCGAGTAGTTGTTGCAATTGCTGCTTGGTAGTATCGTCTAACATCGTACCTTGCTGCTCTTCTAAGCGGCGCTGTTCCCCTCGCAATTGTTCCCAAGCCCCTGCTAATTCGGCGCGATGGCGCTCCACTTCCCCTTGCAGTTGTTCTACATTGTGTTGCGCGATCGCAAAGGCTTGTTTCTGCACTTCTAGCCGCTTGAAGTCATCTTCTATATGTTGCAACTCGTCTAGCCGCCCCTCTAACTCGGTATTGCGGCGGTTTAATTCTTCACTTTGATAAGTTAGAGACTGCTTCCATTGCTCAATTTCTTCTTCTTGACCTTTGGCTTTTTCCATCTGCCGGGAAAAACCTTGTAATATGCCCACCAACGGCCGACCAGCTTCGCGAATTTGCTGCGCTTGTCTATTAGCATTCAAATCAGCTAATACTAACACCCCAACATTAAGATTATTAGCTTCCTCGGCAGCGATCGCTTCTTCTCCCTGTACAGCAGCCCAACTTTGATCGGGCCTTTGATACGCCAGCAACCTTAATTCCGCTTTCGCCGATCCCATAAACCCAGTCTTATTTTTTTGCCTTTGTACTTCTGCTAAATACAGCACGCCGATCGCCCTCTTAAATATAATTAATGCCCGATGAGGGCGGCTCAACTTTGCCTAAAAAATTGTGTATTCTGTCTGCATTAAACTTGGTTGAACAGCAAAATGAAAAATTTTTCTGATCGTTCGAGGCTTGCAGACTACTAGAGCAAAGCTGCTTTACTTTTATTTTGGACTGATCGAGGCGTTCTTTCCACTAAATAAACTCTAAAACTACTAAACTTATGCAAATTATTCGTTATCTATGAGTAACTATACTCCCAGCGCCGGAGAAACGCCATCAATTTAAAGTTGGGTCTCGATCCGGCGTTGGCACTCAGGAGGCTCAAGGGTCATCTGTACTCTTGCTGCCGACAATTTATTATTCTTAACTTCTTGCCAATATTAGTGATTAAACACACAAAACCTTAAATAAATTTTAACGAGCCTACTACAGATATTCTGGTCTAACTTTGGGCAAAATGAGTTCAAACATTTACACCAACCAAAACCAGGAGATTGATTAGTTAAATGCAAGGCAACCTCAATGAAATCGATATCCGCAGTATCCTCCAGTTGATTCTAGGTCAAAGAACGGGGGAACTGTTTGTAGAAGCGTATAGTGGCAGCTACAAAGCGCGATCCAAGCCCAGAATTGCACAGTTCTCCGTTTTTGCCAACTCGCTCTTGGTTGGTCTTTTTTCTCAATGGTCAAATTATCTATGCCACCGATAGCAACACCAACTTGTTTCGCTTGCGTTTATCCCACCGCTACCCCTACTCCTCTAGCCTTGATACGCAATCATCAGCGCCAAAACTCCGTTAGTTGCTTGCATTCATCAAGACTTAACAACTTTTCAAGTCAGCAAAGCTACTTTTAGCCAGTACCCGCAAAAAATTGAAGTGGTTTTTCTTAATGATGCTCAAAACGCTTTAAACTACTTATTTGATAAGCCAGATTTAATTTGCTGCGACTTAGCTTCGTCATCTTCGGCTTTAGATGGTTACGATTTTTGTGCTATGCTCCGCCGGGTAGTGCGCCTTTTAGCCACACGCCAATTATTGCCAATGGCGATCGCGACTTATTTATGCAGCGCATCAAAGCCCGAATGTTTGGAGCTACAGAGTATTTGGTTGCCCCAGTTAACGAAAAACAATTACTAGCATTACTAAAAAAATATCTAAATTTCAGTAGTATCATTGAATACTCAACAATTCTTTAATAAACTGCGGTTTCTCTCCTCCTCCAAACCTAAATCTTCCCTCCGTAAATTCACCGATAATAAAGCTTACTTTCACCGGGCTTAAGTTAGTTCTCAGTGAAATTTCGCTTGGATACATCACACCAGTAGCGTTAAGTTTATTGGGTAGTTTAGTTAAAGAGTTGACGTTAAGTTTCTATCAAAACTGAGAAATCATCAAAACTTGAGAAAATTTAATTTATAGGTCTTCAACTTTTCTCAAAATTTCTATTTACCCTTCTAGGCACATTATTAGTTGAAAGTACAATGAAATAGAAACCTATATAAAAAATTAACCGCACAATTTCATTGCTACTATTTAGTCAAAAAGCAACCATTTTAGTAGTTGGCGACTTAAATTGATTAAACGTTATTAGGATAAGTCATGGTAGTGCGTTCTCAATCAAGAACGCTTGCACCACAAGGCAAATTAACAATTATGAGTACAGTTTTAGTTGTAGAAGATAGTATTACTCAAAGAGAGATGATTACAGATCTCCTTAAAGGTAGTGGGTTATTGGTCGCGATCGCGACAGATGGTATGGAAGCTTTGGAACAAATCAAAACTTTTCGTCCAGACATAGTAGTGCTAGATATTGTCATGCCCAGAATGAATGGCTACGAGGTTTGCCGTCGCCTGAAAACCGATCCCAAAACCCAAGGTGTACCAGTAATCATGTGTTCCTCTAAAGGCGAAGAATTTGATCGCTACTGGGGCATGAGGCAAGGCGCAGATGCTTATATCGTGAAACCGTTTCAACCAAAAGAATTGGTCGGAACTGTCAAACAATTACTCCGAGGTTAAACATTATGGAACCCAACACCGCAACCAGTAGCAAGCAAAGGCAACATTTAACTGAGTTTCAAGACCTAGAAAACAAAGAAGGCGAACTTTACCTACGTTTTTACGTAGCCTCAGAGCGAGAATTTGCTTTGCCAGCAACAGTAGTCCGTGAAGTAATTTCCGCGCCTTTAGACCGCATTACACCGATTCCCAACGCGCCCTACGCGCTGCTTGGGACGCTAAACTTGCGCGGTAGAGTAATTTGGGTAGCAGACCTTAGTTACTTTCTCAACGAACCAAATGCGCTAAATACCGAACGAGCAGAAATTTCAGTTATAGCCGTCGAACACCAAGACATCATGGTCGGATTAGCCGTTGATCGCATCGTCGGTATGGAATGGCTAGAAGTAGAAGAAATACAACAAAATAATTCCGACAGTACAGCCACCGGATTTGTCCGGGGTGAGTGGATGCTAGATGAGCTTTCTCACAAAAGCATCCAACTGTTAGATCAACAAGCAATTATCCAAAGTGGGCTATGGGTCGCATGAAATCTCAGCAAGCAGAGGAGCAAATGACATCAAGTAACGATCGCGAACAAGAATATCAAGCCGCACAAAAAGCTTATATTCAAGGCAACTATCCAGAAGCGGCAACTCTTGTTGACCGATTAGTCGAGCATTTTCCCACAGATCCCAGCAGCCGTTTGTTGCGGGGTCACATTTACTGCATTTTAGAGCAGTACAACGTAGCTAAAGAGCAATATCAGCAGGTAATCAGTTTAACTAGCGATCGAGACTTAATTGATTGCGCTAATAGCGGTCTTGAAGCGGTTGAGCAGTACGAAGCTCAAGAAAATTCACCCCATCGGGCTACTGATCCAGAACCCGAATTAGAAAACACCTTTCTAATTAGTGCTGAACCCCAAAATTCTTTATCCTCAACACCAGCCGCAGATTTTAATGATTTTAGCTTTGACGAAAGTAGCAACAATTTCTTAACAACACCTTTTGATAGCTCGGAGGATCTAAACGACCCAGATTTAGCCAGTAATGACTTCCAAACCTCTGCTAATCCTTTTGCCTGGAGCCAGTCTCAAGAAGAAGCAGATGCCCACACTTCACCTTTTAGCCTCAGCGCCGAAGAAAACCTCGAACCATCCGATAGTAGTGAAGATCAAACTTTCTTAACGATGGGCAAGCCATCTCAAGAGACCTTATCTCAAGAAGTCGCTTTTGAACAAATTGATTTGCTCAACTCCCAAACACTAGAAAGTATTGCCAATGATCACGAGCAAGACTACTTAGCAACACCACACCAAAACGGATTTTTGAGCCAAAACGGTTCTCACTTAGCACCGCAAGTTGGGGAAAATCAGCCAAATTTCGACACGGCGCTAGATTACATGAACGAAAATCCTCCAGGGGATTTTGATTTAAGTAAGTCCTACGAGGACGCAGAGGAAACTCGCTCCTACAAATCGTCGTCGGATTCCGCTTCTTTAGAAGATATGTCAGGGCCACTTTTGCTCCCTGATGACGATGAATCAAGCAGTGGTTTTTTTCTGCCAGAAACGACAACACAGGCAGAAAAAGAAGTATTTAGCATTAATAATTCCCCAACAGGCACAAACTACCAACCTGAACCGATGGCAGTTAATAGTCCTAGTAGCGGTAACACTGGTAGCTTGTTAAATCTTTGGGACAATGGGGGTTCAGAAAAAAAACCTTTCCTAACGGCAGCAACAGTAGGATTTGTTTCTACTTTAGTCGTCGCCGCCGTGACTTTAGGCGCACAACTATTATCTCCAGTCAACAGTCGCGCAGCCGTGCGTAATAGCGGTTTAGCTATGGCGATCGCCGCCGGAGTTGCAGGTTTTGCAACTACTAAAGTTTTAGAAGGCAAATCAGCAAAATACCGCAGCCAAACAACGCAGGATCTAAAAGCCCAATTTGAAGTTCTGCGTACTGGTAACTTTAATGCCCAGGCTACCGTTTATTCTCAAGATGAATTTGGTTTACTAGCAACCAATTTCAACACTATGGTCAAAGGACTATCAGAGACAACGGGAGAAGCGCAACGCAAAGCTTTAGAACAAGAACAAGCTAAAGAAGAACTACAACGCCAAGTAATTCGCCTCTTAGATGATGTAGAAGGAGCCGCTCGTGGCGACTTGACAGTTCAAGCAGAGGTTAGCGCCGACGTTTTGGGAGCCGTTGCCGATTCCTTTAACTTAACAATTCACAATCTGCGCGAAATTATCCAACAGGTAAAAACCGCCGCCCAACAAGTAAATCAAGGAGCGACCGATAGTGAGGCTTTTGCCCGCGATTTATCTTCTGATGCCTTGCGCCAAGCCGAACAATTAGCCGTCACCCTCAACTCTGTGCAAGTGCTAACGGACGCGATTCAACGGGTAGCTGAAAGCGCCAAAGAAGCCGAAACCGTTGCCCGTTCTGCTTCTGCTACTGCCCAAAAAGGCGGTGAAGCTGTAGATCGGACGGTAGAAGGGATTATGGAAATCCGACAAACCGTAGCAGAAACGACGCGAAAAGTAAAGAGATTAGCCGAATCATCGCAAGAAATCTCAAAAATTGTTGCTTTAATCTCACAAATCGCCTCTAGAACTAATTTACTCGCCCTTAATGCCAGTATTGAAGCGGCTAGAGCCGGAGAAGCTGGACGAGGTTTTGCGATCGTAGCTGATGAAGTCCGTCAACTAGCAGATCGAATTGCCAAAGCCCTCAAAGAAATCGAACAAGTCGTTAGACAAATCCAAACCGAAACGGGTTCAGTAATGACAGCGATGGAAGAAGGCACTCAACAGGTTATTCAAGGAACTAACTTAGCAGAACAAGCGAAGAAGTCACTCAATGACATCGTTCAAGTATCAAATCGGATTGATACTTTAGTGCGCTCCATTACCGCAGATACAGTCCAGCAAACAGAAACTTCTCGTCAAGTTGCCTCCGTAGTGCAATCGGTAGAACTAACAGCCCAAGCAACTTCTCAAGAAGCCCAGCGCGTTTCTGGTTCCTTGCAAAGCTTGGCCGGAGTAGCCGGAGACTTGCTACATTCTGTTGAGCGCTTCCGGGTGTAAGGCAGTTTTGAAGTAGGCTTAAAAACCTCAAAATAACGCCACCCACAACGATTTTGTCTCCCGTACCCAAACCATATAAATCAAACTATTGCTATGCTGCCAGAACAACAACAGCGTATTTTGGGCTACTTCATTGAAGAAGCTAAAGACCACTTAGTTACTATTGAGCAAGGATTGCTCAATTTGCAAACTACGCTCCAAGATTCGGAAATGGTTAATGAACTGTTTCGCGCCGCTCACTCGGTTAAAGGTGGAGCCGCAATGCTGGGAATTAGTAGCATTTTGCGGATAGCTCACCGTTTTGAAGACTTTTTTAAAATTCTTAAGGAATCTCCTAATCTTCAGGTCGGTCGCGCCTTAGAATCGCTGCTATTGAAAGTATTTGATACGTTACGCGCCTCGGTGGAGCATTTGGAAAGAGCCACCTTGAACGACGAAACAGCCAGTGCTTTGATGAGCAAAATAGAGCCAGTTTTTACAGAAATTGACCAACATTTAGCTGCCGAAAGTCTCCCTGAGGCCAATGAAAATGCCGAAGATCCGGTAATAGCAGCTTTTCAAAACGATGTTCCGTTGCAACTGCGGCAGATGTTGGATCTATTTAAGCAACCGCAATCTTCCGCCTCTACTCAACAACTTCAAGAATATTGTCAGCAATTAATTAATTTAGGCGGACAATTTGGCTTACCTGGTTGGATAGAGCTTTGCCAAACGGCAGCAAAGGCTCTATCCAATCCCCAAAACACCTACCGCACCCTAGCGCCAGTTGTCATTACTGAGCTTAAGCAAGCGCAAGAATTAGTCGCTACTGGATGTGCTACAGAAATAATTAGGGGCGAACAATGGCAA
>CAJQOK010000568.1 GCA_905479905.1 uncultured Aliterella sp. | reverse complement strand
ATAATAGTGCCAGCACTCCGAGCAAAATTATGACATACAAACTTTTATTTGTCTGTTTGGGTAATATTTGTAGGTCGCCGACGGCAGAAAATATTATGAATCATCTGATTGAGCAGGCAAACTTAAAAAGTAGCATTTCCTGCGATTCGGCGGGTACAGCAAGTTATCATGTGGGCAATCCTCCCGACTTCCGTATGACTGCTGCTACTTTGAGTAAGCTAGGGATAGAGCTAGTTGGTCAAGCTCGACAGTTTCAAGCATCGGACTTAAAAGATTTTGACTTAATTTTGGCGATGGATAGAGCTAATTATCAAGATATTTTAGCTCTCGATCCTAGGGGAGAATACAGCGATAAAGTTCATTTGATGTGCCAATACTGCACAAAATACTCTACCGAGGATGTTCCCGATCCATATTACGGTGGGACAGAAGGCTTTAATTATGTAATTGATTTATTACTTGATGCCTGCGGTGGGTTATTAGAATCAACAAAAGTGCGATCGCATCTTTAATCTACAATCGATGATTTTTCATGGCACTTACTAACTCCGCCCGGTTGCTTGCAGTAGTTTTTCTTAATAAACTTAACGTATTTCTCTACCGTGCGCGGACTCAAGTGCAAGCGAGTACCGATCTCTGCATTAGGAAGCCCGTGAGTGAGCAATAAGACTACCTGCTGTTCGCGCAAAGTTAGGTGTAGTAGTGAAACGTTGTTTTGGGCAGCAACGGCACTAGGCGGCTGTAAATAGGGTCTAATGGAAGTTAGCAACGACGCGCGATACTCTGATTGTAATATTTGATGAGTTACTAAATCATCAGCAATATGCGATCGTCAAAGACATGATGAATAACTAATACAACTAAAATAATTGGAGCTAAAACAATCAATGACTCATTATTACAATCTCTAATAAATAAATAGTTACAGGCAAACCAACGGAAAAATCAACCCCTGTTCGAGTAGAAAAATTCTACCTTGAGCTATTTAGAGGCGGCTTATATAAAGATAAGTGACTCATAAAACCTCTATTTATACCAATTAAGTAAATTTTTTGATTAATATGGATAAACCGCTTCCTATCTCTTGAATTAAAAACCTGGAAGCGGCAATGAGCGTACATGAGCGAAAAGAGCGAAAGTTACAAAGTAGTTAGCGATAATCGTCAAGCCCGATATCAGTATGAGATTCTGGAAACTTATGAAGCTGGACTTCAGTTAGTGGGAACCGAAGTAAAGTCTATTCGCGAAGGTAAAGCGAATCTTACTGATGGGTACGCTTTGATTCGTGCAGGGGAAGCATGGCTAATCAACGTGCATATTTCTCCTTACACAGGAAGCGGGAGTTATTTTAATCATGAACCCCGCCGCAACCGCAAATTACTCCTCCATCGTCAAGAAATTCGTAAGTTGATTGGCAAAGTAGAACAGCAAGGACTAACCTTAGTAGCATTGAAGATGTATCTAAAAAAAGGTTTAGTCAAAGTTAGTATCGGGCTTTGTAAAGGTAAAAAATTGCATGACAAGCGCGAAGACTTAAAACGCCGTCAAGATCGACGCGATATTGAAAGAGCAATGAAAAATTATTAAATTTGTATCTCTTTAGTAAGACTACAAAACGACTAAGTTTATAGCGGAAGATTGATCTTAATTACGACTAAAACCGATAGTTTAGTAAGGACTCGTGATTAAAACAGGAATAACCCACTATGAAACGTTCTAACTTATCAAATCTTATCGGAGCTAGTGCTATCGGTCTAAGCCTAGCAATTCTACCCTTAGCGCTTCCAGTTTCTGCTCAAACAGATACTACTCCCGGAACAACTACTACCACCGAGCCAGTACAAGGAACTAGCAACACCGAGCAAGGCGATCGCGATTTTGACTGGGGATGGCTAGGTTTGATTGGTCTAGCTGGTTTAGCTGGTTTATCGGGTAAGAAGGAAGCACCAACAGTTTACCGCGATCCCAATGTAGTAAGTACAACCCCAGGTTACAGAGAATAAAATCTGACATCAATTTTCAATGTGAAAACCCTCCGTTTTGCAGGTAAAAAGCATCAGAAACAAGACAAATTTTCTACTCCACATAAATATTTAAACCCTAGTAAAGCCTCAGATCATGATCTGAGGCTTTATTAATGTTTGCGATCGCATTCCCCAATTTAATTTTGTCAATCCATATTCTGAGAGAGGTAAGGTTTAGTGAATTCAGGGGATGATGACGAAAGAAAAATACTAGCAAAAGCAGATGATCGCTAACCAGCACGAAAAGGGATGGGAAATAATATATCACCGCGCCCACGCCTTACTAGCTGCCGAAATCGCCGGACATTGGCACAGTAAAGACAGACCAAAACGGATAATTGAAACTGTAGCAGCTATTTCTCATCACGACGATTTAGAACGGGAATGGGAAGGAAAAAACCTTACACCCGCAGGTACGCCTTTAGATTTTACCCTTGACAAAGAAACTGACTTAGAAAAGCTGAAAGAACAAACAGTCAATTCTCGCTATCGGGGACGCTGGGTAGCAATGCTCATTTCTATGCACACTAGCTTTCTCAATGAAGGTAAGCGGGGAGAATCGCCGGAACTCGATAGCTTTTTAGATGAGCAATTGGCAAATCAAGTAAAATGGCGTAAAGAGTTAAAGGTGAGTAAAGAAGAAGCCGAGAAAGCCTATGCTTTTTTTCAATGGTGCGATCGCTTTTCCTTAATTCTTTGCAATCGTGAGTTACCCGCCGGACAACGAGCCTTAGAAATTAGTAAGGGGCCAGACGGCAAGCGGTATGATGTCATGGAAACAAGCGATGGTGATGTCTGCGTCAAACCTTGGCCCTTTGAACAGGAAAAGTTTACTGTGGCGATTGAAGCGTGTTATTTAGACCAAGTACAGTTTACTGATAGCGCCGAACTTACCGCAGCCTTGCAAAATGCACCCATTAAATTGTTGGAGTGGACGTTAGTTAAGCAATAATTACTACCAGATTGGTTCGAGATTGAGAATAAATCCGGGTAAAACTGTTTCTCCTGATAACGCCATAGGAGCAATTATTTCTACTTCTGTATTAGCGCGATAGATTTCTATTTGCTGAGATTTGCGGTCAATTAACCAACCTAATTGAGTACCGTTAGCCAAATACTCAAGCATTTTTTCTCTAATTACAGAAGTGCGATCGCCTTGCGAAAGTAATTCAATGACAAAATCAGGACAGAGGGGAATAAATTTTTGTTTCTGCAACGGTGTAAGAGTATTCCACCTTTCTAATTTTATCCAAGCAGCATCAGGAGAGCGAAAGGCGGAATTAGGGAGTCTAAAACCTGTGGAGGAATCAAAAGCAATTCCAGTTGCATCTACATCCGCCCAGTTAAATAATTGCTGGCTGATTCTACCGTTTCGATTTCCTGTTTCTCCGCCAGTGGGTGGCATAATAATTAGTTCTCCCGTTGCGGTGCGTTCAAACCTAAGATCGCGGTTTGCCTGACATAGCTGAAAATATTGATCATCGCTTAGGCTAATAATCGAGTTGAGATGAACGGTTAAAGCATTCATTTTAATTTGTAGAATTAAGAGTAGGGGTAGGCATTTATGTTCGCCTTAGTAAAACTATTCTATGCCTTTGATTTGGTATTTTAATTCTCGCTTTTGCTAAAACGCTAGTTTAAACAGTATTCCCTAAAAGTGATAGAAGGGTTTATTAAGGAACTAAAGATATCGTATCTTTCCAGTTTACGTGAAACCTTTGAGAAACTGCTAAGGTGTGCAGCCTGTGATACCAACCATAAGCCATAAGTTTTTCAGATGGCGTTGATATTTGCAAAAAATTTGTGCCATACATTCCAGTTTTTTCGCTACCGCTAACAATAAAGTCATCATTTGCAGGCTTATAGGGGCCAGTAACATTATCTGAAATATACCAATATAAAGACGAATTAGTAATTTTTTTAGGTGGCAATTTTTGCAGCCACTTTGGATTCATCAGCATTTTGAAACATGAGAAAAATAAATGATATTTCCCATCTTTGTAAATAACTTGCGGTCTTTCCATATGATAGTAGGGCCAATCTATGGCATCGTTCGGAGCTTCAATAGCTGGCGGTAACAACTTATAGGGGCCACCTATTTTATCTGATACTGCTAAACCAATACATCCTTGAAAGTTGCCAATTGCTTTAGAACTGGCACAAATAAACATATAATAATTGCCAGTTTTGTCATCCTTAAAAATGTAAGGATCGCGCCAGTGAAAATGATCCGTCCACTGACTGCGCCCGTACCATAAATCGTCATCTTCGGGCTTCAATAAATAGTTGTTAGAAGTACGCGAAAAGTGCAAACCATCAGTAGATGTTGCTAAACCAATTGCTTCATTTTTAAGGTATGGTTCTTGCTTGCCACCTGCGGAGTAGAACAGATAATATATCCCATCTTCCTGATAAGTACACCCCGCACATACTCGACCTGACTCCCAATTATTACTAGGCTCAGGCTCAAGAATACTTCCTAAATCCTGCCATGTATCCATATCTGTCGAAATAGCACCGCAAATATTGCTAACTGTCCACCAAGGGTTTTGTCCTTCTAACCCTTTTAAGTAGAACATCCGATAAATATTGTCGTCTTTTAAGATCCAAGGATCCCAAATCATTGGTTCACCTCGGCGTAGCGATCGCAAAATCCCTGTAACTGTCTCGCCAATCGTAAATTTACCGCGCTCAACTATACTAGCCGTTGCCCAGTCTTGGTTGCCTGTAGGTAAGGGTTCAAGGTGAGTGAGAATTTTTTGCTGTAAGGAATTTAGGTTCATTTAAAAACGGGTTTTGCTAAAGGTTTATCGAAAAGTTGGGTTGAAAACCCCGTCCTTCTAGGGCGGCTTTCTATTGATAAATGTGTTAGAATATACATTAAGAGCGGCGATAACTCTTAAAACAGCCAGGATGTCTAACGACTCCATGTACCTTGAAAACTGAAGATAAAGCGTTCCACTAGGAAATATAGCTCTAGTGGGTAAAATCTTTAAGCACTAAGCAGAGAAACCTAGTTTTAGTTTTCTACAGTAGGGTAGGGCATACCCAAACTGACTTCTGTAAGGGAGTAAAAAGCTTGAGGACAGAATCATCTCTGGTATAAAAGGGGCAACTCTTTTGTGGTAAGTGAACTGGAAGATCCAAGAATCTCTGTGGCTTTAGCCCGGAGAGTGTCAAACTGTTCAATCCGCTAAAATCCAGCATGAGCCAGGGGGTAAGCATCCCGCTCACCCTTCAATCAAAACCAACTATCTAAATCCCTTTGAGCAAATCCGTCTGTTTTAAGCTCCTAAACCAAATTCCATTGCCGAAAGGTTAGTTCCTGTAGGCACCACCTTCTCTAACTGAAAACCGCACTTCTCAAACAAATCCTTAAATTGTTGTTGAGTACGCCAAGCGCCTCCGGGAACCGCTACCATAATTTGTACGGCAAACAGCCCAGGTAAAATACCGTCTGGACTTTCTGGCGGCTCTCCTAAATCGGGAACAAAAGCCTGTAACAGTACAATTTTTCCGTGCTTTGGCAGAGCTTTTTTACAGTTATTCAAGATTTTTATCGCGTCTTCGTCATTCCACGCTGAGATAAAATACTTCATTACGATCGCATCAGCACCGCTTGGCACTTCAGCAAAGACATCGCCAGAGATGATTTGTACGGCATCAACATCAAGTCCTTGCTTTTCTAAATAAGCTATTGCTGTCTGGGTGACGTAAGGCACATCAAACAATATTCCTTTGCAGCCAGACTTTTTGACAATACTGGCAATTAGTCCCCCTTGACCGCCGCCAACATCCATCACAGTACCAAATTGGCTAAAGTCGTAAACTTCAAGCAGTGCGTCAACAGCATGATTTGTGAGAAAACTCATGGCATTGATGAATGTATCGCCACTCCAAGGATTATCTCTAGTAAACTCGTAAACACTCTTACCGTTTGCTTGCTCAAAAGGCACAACGTCAGTATGTAAACAGTTTTCAAGCTCTTTCCATGCGTCCCACTGACAAGGTTCGGTGATGTGCATGGCAAAATGACCCATCGATGGTCCGGCATTGGTGACGAGGAGTGCTGACAATTCTGTTGCCCCAAAAACCCGTCCTGGGGCTTCTTGTAATACGCCTAAATGGCCTAAAGCTCGCAGGATGACATAGAGTTTTTCTACATTAGTAGAGGTAGTGGCGGCGAGAGTTTCGACACTTTGGGACTTTTCTTGGAGCAGGTTAAATATACCTAAGCGCGTGGCGACATAAACGCATTGGCTTTCCCAAAAAGCTTGGATCATGCCGAAAACTTTTTTTTTTGCCTCTATTGTGCTAAGTGCTGGGTTTGATGCGGTTTGCATTAGTTATTACAGATTACAAAATTACGAAAAACAGAAATTAACGGCGATCGCCCTTGTTAATTGTTCCACAGTAGAAAGATTTTGACGTGGAGGCTACTTGCCTCCACGTTTGTTAGTCTATTCTACGCCTTCGATTCTGTCTTCTACTTCTTGATACAACTCGCGCAACATCTGCAAGTTGCTTTCGCTAGTTTCCCAGTAGCCGCGCCCATTTACTTCTAACAAAGTTGATACTACTTTGCGGAAAGAATGGGGGTTGAGGTTCATTAAGCGCGATCGCATAGCCTCATCTTGAATAAACGTTGTATTGGTATCTTCGTAAATCCAATTATCTACAGCACCCGCCGTTGCACTCCAACCCATCGTATTTACTAGGCGCTTGGAAAGCTCCCTTACTCCCTCGTAGCCGTGATTTAGCATTCCCTCGTACCACTTGGGGTTTAGCAGCTTAGTACGGGCATCTAA
>CAJQOK010000567.1 GCA_905479905.1 uncultured Aliterella sp. | reverse complement strand
AAGATTTTAGGGATTTGTTTCTATTCTACGTCTTAACTACCTTGACTACTGCTATATATATATTTGTTAGTTACCCTAAGCTATATATAAATATTTGCATATCATTAAATAAAAATATGAACTCAACTGCAAAACTTTCTTTCTCAACTTGTTATTATCTCCGCAAAATCTTACTACAGCACTCCAAAGATTTGCAATGGATATTAGAACAAAATACTGGATTTTGTCTTAATTCTTCTGAAGACTTGAAACAACTCCTAGACAGCGTATATTTGGAGGATATTTTAGAACAGCTTTTGCAACGGTTGTATGGGGAGGAAAAGGAATTTGATGCCAAAGTCCAGCAATTAGAACTCTTGTGCTTATCTCATCAAAAACTTGTAGCCAAAAATCTCTTATACTCCGAAGAAATGTTAAATACTCAACAGCAAGTTTTTTGGCTTTTGGGTTTTAAAAGAATAGAAATCAAAATTGAGGAAATAGTTGTAGCTCTTAACCAGCTAAGTAAATATAGTAGCAACTACTTAGGAGCAAAAATAACTGCAAATAATTGGCAAGGAAATCGCCCTAGTAATAATGATTGGCTAAACCATTTTTCTATCGACAGTTCAGCAAAATTTGCTTTTTCTGGTACGAATGCTGAACCAGAAAGCTTTTTACAACTGCAATTAATACATACGTGGGTTACAAATTTTGTTCTACAGTATACAAAAACTTTTCGGGATTTTCCCCGCACCATTGAGCAAAAAAAATTAGGCGAAGTAAAAGAGGGGTTATTGCTAACCCTTCTTGGTACTTACTCTGCTTGGTTAAATATAAATACAAAACCTGTGCATACTTGGCTCAAGTGAGAGGGAATCTTACCCTTCATCAAACCCATTACTAGACTTGGTTTCAATGGTTAAGTCTGGCAATCCTTCAAGCTTTTCTACTACCGAAGGTAAGGCTAGCTGTTCGGGTACAAATATAGTTAAACCTCCTGGTACGCACTCCACATCAATCGGGGTATAACCAATAATTTCCCCGTCAAGAACTACTTTTTGCGGGGGTTCAGTTTTAATAATTACTCTTTTAGCTCGCAGATAGCCGACATCATCACGTTCGGTAGCGCTTTCATTTAAAGCCGTTTGCAGCAAATGATAGGAAGCAGCGATCGCACCAGCGCGAGTTATAGGCGATACTACAGTTACATCCAACAAACCATCGTCAAAAACTACTCCGGCGGGCCCTTGAGCCAAAACCGATGTCGGTGGCGCTGCATTTGCAACGGTAATCGCCGCCGCCGTGAGCTTAATAATTTTATCGGCGGTTTCGATCTCAGCTTCAAAAGATTCTAATTCTCGCAGTTGTTGAATCCCAGCCATCACGTAGGCTAACACCCCAAACCGATTTTTGGCGCGGCGATCGGCTCTGTCTACGGTTTCGGCTTCAAACCCGATCCCGGCTAATAATACCATCGGGCGATCGTTGCACTTGGCGGCATCAATTACCCGTGTCAAACCGCCCAAAATTGTCTCGCAGGCTGCTTCAATGGTATCTGGCAATTCTAAGGCGGCGGCAAAAGCGTTGGCTGTACCGCGCGAAATAATCCCTAATGGAATGTTTGTCCCTACCAAAGCGCTGGCGGCGGCGGATAGTGTTCCATCTCCTCCAGAGGCGATAATACTGGTGGCTCCTTGAGCAATAGCTTCAGTGGCGATCGCATCTGCGTCTAATTCTTCAGTAGTGAACCTGATATCTAACTCTATAGTTGGTTCTAACAACGCTCGAATCGTTGCCAAATCATGCTCTGGATTACCTTGACCAGCCGAAGGATTGAATATAAGACAGGTTCCAGTTCTTTTCATAGGAGTAAACTTATTGCTTGAAATTCTTTGTAGTGTAACTTTTTGCTCGATATAATAAAATTAATTCTGCTATATCCAAGTATCTACTTAGTTGAAAGATTCTAAATATTTAATTGCTTAACAAAGGTAACAGAAAAAAAGCGAGTTTTCACCCTATCTAAAGTTGTAATAACTGTCTTATGCCCGACCCAATGATGTATCAACAGGACGATTTTGTTGTTTTAGAACCTAACCAACAAGAACAATTCCTCACCACTAGCGAGCTATTAGAAAAATTGAAAGTAGTTTTGGCACACAGTCAGCATGAGTTACCGCAAGAACTACAAAACTTTTCTTCTGTTGAAGAACAAGCTAATTATTTGATAGATACTAGCTGCGAATTAGTTTTGCAACCCGGTCAATATTTACAATGGTATGCTGTGCGCCTAGAAAAATAGATTTTATTTTTCTGAATTTAACCTAACTAAAAAATCTAACTTTTCGGCTCAGAAGTAGCAATTAATGATAATTCAATAGTGTCTTGTTTTGGCTGAGTAATTTCAACTTGTACCCCAGGTGCAAAAAAACTTGTCATTTTCTGATGTTTTTCTTCCCAGGAATTTAACGGAATTAGTGGTGAGTAAAAATCAATAATTAATGTATAAGCGCCATTAGTTGCTGTTTCTCTTACACCTGTAATAAGCGGACGCTCTTCATCGCTAGGACTTAAGCCTAAATGAGACAAAGAGCTATCAAGATGAGCGTCTTGTCCGTAGCGGTAACGAGTAATATCTTTGCGAATTTGATTTTGGGTGTCGGTAGCTTGTTGCTCTCGAAGGGTAGTAATAGCTGGGGTAGTAGGCTGTGTATAGGGTACGGGTTTTAATTCCGACACCTTTAGCGCTAACCCACCCAATAACAACGGAATTCCGTAGAAAAAACCTACCAAGTTTAGGGTAGGATTACCGGAAAAATAAGCATAAAATCCGACAATTGTTAAACCACCACCAATAGTTAAACCGAGGGTTCCCAATGAAGTTTGACGTAGCATGAGCTTGGAGAGACAAATATGTAGATATATTAATAAACCTAACCTCCTCTTGCCCGGAAACACAAGTAGTCTACCCCGGAACTTATTTTTAAAGCGTTACCCAGTAGCGGAGGCGAGAATTTATTAGCTTCTTCTTAAATAGTTAATAATACTGATGCCTAAATGACATACTTATGGTAAGCTGCTTGTGTATTTTGCAAACAAGTACCGAAA
>CAJQOK010000566.1 GCA_905479905.1 uncultured Aliterella sp. | reverse complement strand
TCCAATCCACCAGACAATAAAACAACTACCTTCACGTTAGCAACACCTTCGGCATATAGATTTTTAGACTTCTATGCTAGATTAGTTTGCCTGGAAGTGCGAAGTGCGTTACTTATTATTGGTTTGAGCAAGAATTATATCTATTACTTTCAAATCTTCTTCAACAGAAGATTCACTAGGAACAACAAAAGCGTTTGGATCTTCTTCAATCCGTCTAATTTGTTCAACGATTACGTCCTGGCTCAAGTTATCCAACTGGCGATCGCTCAGTTTTCTTAAATCTCGTTCGTTGTTTTCCATATTAAGACAAATATACCTGACTTGCGTTTACAACTTGCTCGCAAGTTAGTTCTAGTTGCTCAAAAGTAGGAGAAATAATCCGAGTATTTTCGGTAAATCTCTGTACTTGGTATTCCCCGTCAATTAGTTGATATACCAACACTGTAGGCACTTTAGGATAGCCCAAATAGCTGCGAGATGCGATTGCTAAGTAGTCAACAATCCAATATTCGGCAATCCCTAAACGCTGATATTCTGCCAATTTATCAATGTAATCATCTTCCCAATTGGTTGAAACGACTTCTACCGCTAGTTGGATAGGCTTCGTTAGGGCTGCATAACCTGATACATTAGAGTTCCACTCGACTTCGCTAACTACGCTGACATCGGGATTTCTGCCTTGTTCTCGCCCGTCACTGGTAGAAGTTTTGATCACTATAGTTTGATCGACAATATAGCTAAGATTATTGCGTCTAATTTCGTCGTTGAAAGCAAATAATAATAGTCTTGATACATTTTTATGCGCTCTGATTGGCTCCACTTTAACAATCTCCCCATCCACTAATTCAAAAATGCCATAACCATCGGGGTATTGCTGAAGAAACTCGGCAAAACTTAGCTTCTTGGCAGTAGTGGTAGTCATAAAAATTACCTTGGGCTTTGACAACGTTATTACTTGCAACCGTATCTCTAAAATAATTTATTTACAGGCAATGCACTAATAGCTCAATTAAATCAGCTAATGGACGGGAAAAAACTGACACATTCTCACGCCCATAAACGCTGCTGGCAAAATAACACTAAAGATAGCGATCGCCTTTGTCGAAAAAATACATAGTACAGAAACTTCAACTAAACTTTGAGATTCTTTATAAATATAAGCATTATGCTAGTAACTGGATAATTTAAAGGCTTAAGTGTTGATAATTGACCGTATACGCCATTTAGCGGCGTTTTTGTACTTTGGGTGTATTTAAAAGATAAAGCGTAATATTCACATCCAGAGGGCTTGGCGCTATAAAGTACCGTTGCCGAATCTAAGCCGCCAGATAAAAGAACAACAGTCTCATCTCAAACACATCTTTTAAAATCGGCAAAAGTATTTTAAGCAAGAGCGACAGAGTAGGCGAATACAACTCGCCCTGTTGCTTCATTCTTTGGTACTAGCAAAGGTTTTAAACTCGATAGCATCGTGACTGCAAAACATTTTTACTTCTGAGGTGCGATCGCGCGATAATTGGCGTAACTGCGCTTGATTGTGTAGTCTAGCCTCTCGGTCTACCTCCATCATCCACTGGTAAGCGCGCAAACCTGGCGTACAGTGGTACGGAGTCCCCATTTCCTGCCGATAAAAGTAAGCATCACCAGCATTAAGCAGCCAGCCCTCCGGGGTGTCGATGGCAACCCCAGCATGACCCCGCGTGTGACCAACTAGGGGAATTAGTAAAATCTCTGGTGGTAAACCTTCAAGGTCGCGTACAGCCTGAAACCCGAACCAAGGTTCGCCGCCAGCAGCGTAATATTTCCAGCGTTCAACTTCATCCCACTGACCCGGACGATAGCGCCGACTGGCAATAAATCCGTGCCGATCTTGGGCTGCTTCCGCCTCAGATTGCATGACGTGGACGGTTGCTTCTGGGAAATCTTCAAGGCCGCCTGCATGGTCAAAATCGAGGTGTGTAAGCACAATATGACGCACATCGCGCGTACTAAAACCCAACTGCTCGATTTGAGCAATTGCTGTATATTTGCGCTCAAACTGGATGCGATTGAAATGGATAAAAAATGGACTGAGACGCGAGTAAGGATCTCGAACATCTTGCTGACCGAACCCTGTATCAACTAAAACTAGCCCCTGGTTTGTCTCAATCAGCAGGCAATGACAGACAAGTTGGGCAGTCAGTCCGCGACTGAAGCCATCCATCAGCGCCCCACCAATGGGACACATACAACCGCAATTAAGATGATGAATACGCATAAATTTCCTCTTGTGCGTTGGCACTAAAATTTTCACGCATTCAAATTGAGATATACCTCTACTTTTTGGTATTAGTTTAAAGTTCCTACGTGAAGTTTTAGGATTACCCGTACTGAGTAAAAAGGTTTTTTACTCATTCCCACTTCCCAGCAACGCCAAAATATCTAATGGACGGGCAAAAAACTGACACATTCTCTTGCCCATAAACGCTGCTGCCAAAATAACACTAAAGACAGCGATCGCCTTTGATAAAAAAATACATAATACAGGAACTTCAACTAAACTTTGAGATTCTTTATAAATATAAGCATTATGCTAGTAAATAGATGATTTAAGGGCTTAAGTGTTGATAATTGACCGTATACGCCATTTAGCGGCGTTTTTGTACTTTGGTGGCTGAGGAAAGGAAAGGAGTGGAGAACAGCATATTCATGGCACAACAAAACATTCATGATAGGCGCAACCAGCCTCAACCAATTCGCATAGGCGTGATTGGAGTGGGGAATATGGGGCAACATCATACCCGCGTACTGAGTTTACTTAAAGATGTAGAGCTTGTTGGGGTTTCTGATATCAATGTTGAAAGAGGACTCGATACTGCTAGTAAGTACCGAGTCCGTTTTTTTGAAGATTACCGCGATTTGCTACCTCATGTAGATGCAGTATGTATTGCTGTTCCCACTTATTTACATCATTCTGTGGGCATGACTTGCTTGGAAGCTGGCATTCATATTTTGATCGAAAAACCGATTGCTGCTAGTATTGCCGAAGCGGAATTATTAGTAAATGCGGCGGCCCAAAGTGGAAGCATTTTACAAGTAGGTCATATTGAACGCTTTAACCCAGCTTTTCAAGAACTGAGCAAAGTCTTGAAAACTGAGCAATTGCTGGCTATAGAAGCTCATCGCATGAGTCCATACTCTGATCGCGCTAATGATGTATCAGTAGTATTAGATTTAATGATTCATGATATCGATTTATTACTAGAATTAGCTAATT
>CAJQOK010000565.1 GCA_905479905.1 uncultured Aliterella sp. | reverse complement strand
ATCGTCTCCCGTAGCCCCCGTACAATTATTTGTCCCACCGCGATCGCCGTCTTCGGCTTTAAAGCGATGTCTGTATCGGAAGTCCAGCAAAGTTTGCAAGTTTTCTACGCTTTTAAAAATTACCGAACCCCCACTACCGCCTTTACCTCCTGACGGGCCTCCGGCGGGGACGTACTTTTCTCTGCGAAAGCAGACCATGCCGTCGCCGCCCTTTCCTGATTCAACTTCTATTTCGGCTCGATCGATAAATTGCATAATGTTTTAGCTGTTAGCTACTAGGTAGATAGGCGTGAAAGTAGAACGCAGTTAACTGTTGCTACTACCTTTTCTCCTAAGCTCTTGTTATTCCATGCTAATGCTTAAACGCTAACAATAATTTGAGACATCTTCATGACATTCATCCGCTAGGTACGATAAGGCACGAAAGCGTAAACCTACCAGTTGCTCGTAAACCGGGTTAATTTTGCACATCGCCGGAATGTGAACGATTTTGCGTCCAAATAACTTAACATCTCGCTCGAAGGGACATTGGGCGGGGATCATTTTGCACAAAAACCTGGCAACTTTAGGATCGTGAATTTTTAGGTCGTCCAGCCAGTTGCGGACAGGGCGCAAGGCATGGCTATCAATCTGGGTAAATAAATAATAATTGGGGATCATGCCTTCTTTTTCTTCTTTTTGGTCATAAAGGGTAGTTCGCAAGCTGTTTAGGGCTGTTTCTGATAGTCCTAAAGCTTGGCAAAATTCGTGTAAAACATTAGCTTCGCTGACAGAATAAACTCCATCGGCGATCGCTACCATTACGGCGGTGCGTAAAAAATTCTCGGCGGCGGCGCTGTCGTCGCTCTTAAAAGCCGCCGCAAGTTCGGTAGGTGTAATTGGCTCTATTGCTTCCCATTGGCTGCTATCACCCTTTAGCGCCAAAGCTGCAATTAATTTTTGTTCATCATCATCAAAGTTGCCGTCTGCCCAAGCAATTGTTAACAGTCCGCGCAGCCAAGCTGAGATTTGTTCGTCGGTACAGGGAGTCATCACACTGGTCACATCGCACGGTTTTACAATTCGACGCATCGATTCTAACTCTAGTTTCATCCTTCCTGACGTAAACTACAAAACCAAAACACTGCTTTTTGATGAAGGTTTTGTAAAAATTTGCTAGTTGAATGTATTGTTTATGCATCGATCTTAGCAAGGTCGAATTAGCATTGCAGGGGTGAGACAGGGGAGAAATCGCTACTTTTTGGGTGTGGATTTGGTTTTTTAGCGCGATCACCTAAAATTTTTGCTTTCTTAGTTTGGTTACACCCTGTTAAGCTGCTCAACTGAAATGTGGGTTTTATTTCTCAAGGGATAAAAGCAAAGGTAACAACGGCAGTTCCTGCTTAAGAATTTTGCTCTGTAGAGTGAAGGAGGGCTTACCGCACGGCAAAGCCCTCCTTCATAGGGTAATTTTTGATGTTATTTCAGTCTTTAGGATTATCGGTATAAACCCATTCTTCGTTTTGTTTGACTGCGACTCTCGGCACAAAGGGGTTAGTTGTGCCAATAAATAGGCCGTAGTTCGTAGAAACAAGATTTCTCACGCCAATTTTGATTTAGCCCTCCGCGTCCTGCTCCTTGGTCGATAACTTTTGTCCATTGGTAAAGGCTGTTTTAGAACCCCCCGCTCCATGAGAGAAAATAATGATGGGAAACAAGCCTGGAGCATGAGAATAGTAGATTTTTAAGGGCAATTGGCGATCGCGCTTGTGGTCGATTAGGGTAATATGATTGGCGACTGCTATTTTCAAACCTGTGGATTTAGGTACGTACATAAGCAGCTTTCATAAATTCAATATAGGTTTTATTAAATTCATATACGCGCTGCTTTTCTCTACTAAAAATTCCATTTTTTTCTGTAATTTCTGATAGTCCCAACTGTACTTGTTCGCAAAATTGACAAAACTTTAGGTTAGCTTTTCGCAGGTTGGTATAGCGAAAATCTGTTTGACTAAATAAGCTTGAGCTAAATTGATAGAAGATAACTTAAATCGCTTTGGGGCAAATTAAGTTTTAATAGTTGTGCGCCAGTTGTTACTAAGTAAGCGCCAGTTTTCATCATGTCAAGCTTATCGGGAAGTTGGGTTTGCTCATTGTAAATTGCTTTTGCTAAATTAGCTTGTTGTAATTGGGCATCGCGCAAATTAGCTTGCAAGAGATTAGCGTGACTTAAATTTGCTTTTTGTAAATTAGCATTGCTCAAATCAGCACCGCGTAAGTTAGCTTGTTGTAAATTGGCAAATTGCAAGTTAGCTGTACTCAACAATGCTCCTTTGAGATAGCTATTAGCGCCGATTAAATAAGCTCCTTGATTTTGAGGATTGAAGTTAGCGGGAAACAATGTTATCTCATTATAAGTTGCTCCTTTCATATTGACACTTTCTAGCTCTAAAAGAGAGCTTAAATCTAAGTCTCGAATATCTATGTTTTCAATATTGGCATTGGCGGCGATTAAATAAGCTCCTTGACTTTGGGGGTTAAAATTAGCAGGAAACAATGTATTGTCGCTGTAAATGGCTCCTTGCATTCTGACGTTTTCTAGCTCTGTATTTCTCAAATCACTGGGGATTAAATTTGCTTTTTGTAAGTTTGCTCCGTTTAAATTGGCTTTACTTAAATTAGCTCCCGCTAAATTGGCTCTACTTAAATTAGCTCCCGCTAAATTGGCTCTACTTAAGTTAGCTTCTACTAAGTTTGTACTACTAAGATTAGCCGCACGTAGATTTGCTTTACTCAAATCTCCCCAACTTAAAATAGCTTGAGATAAATTTGCCCCACTTAAATTTGCTACTGTATATTGCTTGACTTAATTCTTTGTATTACAAGTAACAATTAAATCCCGTCGAAAGCAAGTTACTGGTGAAGTAGGCATTTTATACTAATTTAAAATTTGGAATATACTTAGTATTAAAAATGATAGTCATTTAATTAAAATGTTCCTGTGAACGTTTGCTTAAAAATCTAAAATATATCGAGTAAGTCTTAATAAATTAGCTGATAAAAATAAATGTGATATTGACTATATAAATACTTCAAATTGCCGGGTTACGGGCAAAATGAGCGTTAAAAAAGTAACTTTGTTACAGATTATAACTATTTTCAAAAAACTTTTTAAAGAGGGTTAGAAAGTATATAGTATTAACAAACCTTGTCAAAATTTTATTAAGTAATAAACATAATAATTAAAGTAATTGCTAGTCAACTTATCATTTGTTAGTCCTAAGCCTACAGGATTAAGCACTTATGCTACTAATTTAATTCCTCATCTTCAAAAGCTACAACCAATATTACTAAGTTCACAAGTAAGTAATGATTATGATTGTTATCCAATACCAGAAAATTTAACTCCAGATTGGGGTAGCAAAGGGCATTTGCGCCGATTGTGGTGGACGCAATGGCAATTATCAAAAATATATAAGCAAAAGACATCGCGGCTTTTATTTTCCCCTATTCCCGAAGCACCGCTATTTACAAACTGTCGTTATATTGTAACCGTTCACGATCTTATCCCTTTACGATTTGCTAAATTATCCCCTCTTACTGCTTACAGTCGCTATTATATTCCCCAAGTTTTGAAGGGCGCTCAACATATTCTGTGCAATTCCAAAGCCACAGCTAAAGATATCACTTACTTTTTTGGCATCAATCCCCGCAAAATTACCCCCATACTATTAGCCCACGACGCGGACAATTTTCGCTTTCTTAGCTTACCTAAATCTAACTACTTTCTTTACATCGGTAGGCAAGATCCTTACAAAAACTTGCAACGACTAATTGCTGCTTTTGCAGCCATACCAAATTATCACAAATATCAATTGTGGATAGCCGGGACTCCTGATGCGCGCTATACCCCCATACTTCAAGCGCTAATAGATAAATTGGAACTAACTAATTATGTTAAATTTCTTGACTATGTTGCTTATAGCCAATTGCCAATAATTATTAATAGCGCGATCGCACTTGTATTCCCTAGCTTGTGGGAAGGCTTTGGCTTTCCGGTGTTAGAGGCTATGGCTTGCGGTACGCCTGTAATTACTTCAAATCTCTCCTCAATGCCTGAAGTTGCGCTCGATGCGGCTATACTTGTAAATCCTTATAGCACCGCAGAAATTAGTCAAGCAATGGAAAAAATTGCTAATTCTTTAGAATTGACCGCGCAATTATCCCAGCTTGGTTTAGAAAGAGCTAAAGAGTTTAGCTGGAATAAAACCGGAATTGCTACGGTAGAAGTATTGTCTCGTTACCTATAACCGCAGTTGGATGGCGGCTTGTTGGGGTGGTTTCATACAAGGAGAGAAAAAACTCACTGATATTGGTTAGATAAGGCTCTTTTGTACAAATCTTTTAATTATCAGCTTTTAGAACATTGTTTTTGTGCCTTTTGAATTTTCTGGGTTATGGCTTCTGGTACACCTAATTGAGCCTCAGCATATAACCGCTCAAATTCTTGCTGATAATGGGCTGCAACGGTAGGACTGTGAATAACTAACAAAGCTTCATCATTGCTACTATTAGCAGATTCTGACCAGTTATGAGAGCCAGTAATTACAGCACTTTTGTCTATGACTGCAAATTTGTGATGCAATAAGTCACCTTTGAGTAATTGGGGTACGCCTACGGTTGTAATTGCCTTTTGCCAAGGATGGTTATTTGCTTCGTATTTGCACTTGTTGCTAAGGCTAACCCCCATCATATCTAGGGCTTCGCTGTAAGGGCGATAGATAAAATCTGGGTCAATTACCGCGCGAATTTGGACGTTATGGAGGCTTTGTTGCTCTAAAGTATTCGCAATATTTTGGTCAGAAAATACAAATAAAGCTAAATTTACCGATTGGCTAGAGGTACTAAGAGTTTTAGCAATTAAACCATTGGTGCTTTGACTCCAAGGAGAAGTTGGAGAAGTCGGCGAAAACTGCACGTCAATAGTTGTATTTCCAACTTGGACTTGTTGGGGGGGACGAAAGGGCTTTTTTAAACCAAACAAGCGACTTTCACCCCACATTAAACTAAACTCTTGGGTAAATAATGCTGCTAACTTTGGGCTATCAATCTTGACTAAGTTGTTGGCATTGCCTGTACTTTGGGGATTAGTAAGGTCTCCATGAATATCGCTACTGGTGAAATTAGCGGAAGTAACTATGACAATGCGATCGTCTACAA
>CAJQOK010000564.1 GCA_905479905.1 uncultured Aliterella sp. | reverse complement strand
CGAGTTCAATGACTCGTTTATCTATTCCTTTTGCTTGGGAGTTGAGATTGTGGAATACGACTTTTTGGGCAACACGCAAGCCGAGCGTCCTGTCCGAAATCCGTAGCTCCTAGCGTGGAAAATTGCAACGCGCAAGCGGATAGAGCGCATATTTTGCTCTGCATTGCCACGCTCTATCTGCGATATTGGGTACTTTTAGCATCCGCAACGTTCCATCCTTTTTAGGGATAGGAACAATGCGTAGCTTTTTATGAACCCATGTGTTAGCGTTTTCCTTAAGTTCTTGGCTTAAAGAAAAGCGTTCTTCAAAAGTAAGGGACGCTTTGCCGTCAACACCCGCCGTTTTCTTACCAGCATTTAACTGAGTTACTTGACGAATAGCCAAATATCTAGCAGCTAGTGACTTCAAGATAAGTTTCTGTAAATACTTAGCTTTACGCTTGTCTCCAACGGAAACTGCTTTGTACACGCGCTTTTGCAATCGGAATAAGTCTCTCTGAAGTTTCTTCCAGGGGAGACTCGTCCAAAGTTCGCGCTTCGTTTTCAAGGAAGTCTTGCTCCTGAAGCTTCAGGAGCAGAGCTTCCGCGCTGTGTCTAACCATGATTTGCTCTCATAGGTGTATTCTTTGAACCTTGACCCAATTGCGGGCGGCATCGAAATGCATGAATTATTCACCCGAAAAATGCCTTGTCATCCTACCCGGTTTGAGGGATTCCGTCGCTCGCCCGTGCCTACTAAGGGTACGAAGCCTTAGACCTGCAAACCGTTTTTATTCGTTCCTCAAGGTTGATTGTTAGTTCCCTTAGACCGATTCATTTTGACCGCCAGAACCCCTTACTCATACCGATATCAGGATAAAACTCGGCGGGGTACTAATCTCTGGCGTGGTCAGGGTTAATCGAGGTTAATTATGTTACGCCCTGCCATTCCATAGGTCACTTTCCTAGAATCTGTTTAGTCTTAGGAACTCCCCATTAGCGCAAAGTCTGGCTCTTGGAAGCTTCAGGAGCCGAGCTTTGCACCAGTGTCAACTCGTAACAGTTGTCTGATTGCGCCTTCCAGCTTCACCCTCCAGAAACCGAGTCTGGTCAGTGTGGGCAGATAAGGAGTCACGCTTGAGTTTAGCGGGTAGGGCTTTCACCTACATTAACCTCGAAGTTCAGCGCAAGATGTAGGAATCTTGGCTGGATTAGTTATGTACGGACTCTCACCGTGATTCACTAATCAACGAATCGCACTATCCTTGGAATACTCGCACGTTGCGTTTGTATAAAGCGGAATTGATTTTTCGGTTGCGTCTAGTCGCCCGTGATTTCTTCCTTGCTCAAACTCGGTTTGTGGAGGAGGCAGCAAGTCATCTTCTTCTTTTTCTAAAATCCACTCCTCTGTATAGCAAGAAGCATTTGTAGGCTTGACTTGCAGCCAAACTCTACCATCGGTGTAAACGTCCTTATTCACTACCTTCATTACAGGGGTAAAGGGAGTATGGATAGTATCGCCGATGTTTGCTTTTGTCGTTGCTCTATCCCAGAATTTCGGGGTAGATTCAGAGCAGAGTTGAATTGTACGTTTTGATTGAGTTAGCATTGTATTACCTATGTATGTAGGAACCAAAGCCTGTAAGCGCTCCACCGTCCAAAGTTGAACCCTTACAGGTTTTGTTATTTGCTTGTTTTAATTCCATTAACAAAGTTTTTCTATTTGGGAGTCCGCAGGGTATAAAAACCTTGTCGTGGGCGTTTCCTCCAAGGATTATCTCAGAATGACTTAGCTAGGTTAATTTAGATGTCTCCCCAAAATATCCAAAAAATTGAACAAGGTGATGCAAAATCTTTGACGTTTATTACTTTAGAGCGATTATGTAAAGCTCTTGGTTGTCAGCCAGGTGATTTATTAATTTATGAAGATGAACCTGGAGATGGTGAAACCTCTGAAGTTAATGCTAAATCGATAGCAGCAGATTTATCTAAATACAATACAAAGACTGATGAACTTAAACACCATGAACGTCCTCGCTCTCTTATTAGAGTCATTTCTGAAGTATTGGAGTCTGCGTAAAGCATTTTTATCTCTGTGCTAACTCTTTTTCCAAGTAGCTTCTTACTAAAATTTATAAGATTGTCTACTCAAGAAATACAAGTATTTGAATTTTCGTGTAGGTAACGCTCATATTAACAGCTAATTACTAAATTAACTTCAAGGTACACTGACATGGATACAAAATATTTGCTACTTCAAGAAATTGAGAAAACCCCAGAACCTTTGCTAAATCAAATTCCTGAGTTCCTCCTTTTTCTCAAAACAACACAAGTGCGGGAAGAAGTAGAGACACAAGCCGATTTAGAAGATGCTCGTGCTGCTTTGGAAGAAGCGAAACAGCACGGCATATCCCTTGCCGAGCTAAAGCAGGAGCAAGAAAATTGAATTTACTACTAAACGCTAAACAAGAAAAGCTTTATGAATACCAAAACTTTCGCGGCAATTATTGACAAAGAAGAAAATATATGTAGCTCAATCTCCAGAAGTTGGCACAGTTAGCCAGGGGGAAAGTCTGGAGGAAGCGAGCGTTCCTACTATCTATTTCAAAGTCATGGAGTTTTTAGATGAATCATTCACATTCTACCAATAATATTGGTTCCCAAGAGCGCAAAAGCGCGATCGCTTACAGCATGGATGCCTTAATTCCAGGCTTATATATTTGGCTTGGTTCTACCAATCTCCGCATTGGTGGTAGTCAAGCAGAAAAAGGCTATCCAGGTAGTGTTCATAGCTTTGCTGGCATTGCCATAGTCTTACCAGGTTATAAAATCTGGAGTACATATCAAGGGAGCTATGACTCTTGATAAGCATCAAATTGACGGTGTTGCCAGAATTACAGCTAAAACTTTACCTGCACAGGTTTTTGAACAATTTTTGCTTAATGCAGGTTACAGCAAGATTGGTACTGCTCCGGCTCAAGGAAACCGAATCAAAGCTTGGTGGACTCATCCTGATTATCGCCGCGTTGAGGTGATCTATAGCCCTAATGCAAGCATTGCGATTACTGCTTATCACACCAACTGAAGCTCAAAAATTGGTTCCCTCTAGTAACTGCCTCGAAAACTGAAACTAGAGGGTGCTGCAACCAAAACATATCGCAAGGACACAGCAATGTCTAATTTAACAGTTACTGAGCGTAATGGCATTTTAGTTGTTGATTCTCGATTGATTGCTCAAGAACTAGGAATCGAACATCATACTTTACTTAAGACAATCGATAAATATTCAGCCCGACTAGAGGCAAAATCACCACTTCGATTTGAAGTAGATGTGGTAAAACGCGCTCAGGGCGGTGGTTTCAATACTCGTTACGCTTGGTTAAATGAGCTGCAGGCAACATTGTTAATGACCTATAGCCGCAATA
>CAJQOK010000563.1 GCA_905479905.1 uncultured Aliterella sp. | reverse complement strand
AAATCATTAAGTGCCATTCTTGCGCTACAGGGTCGCTGGGGTCTAATCCTAATACATCTACATTTGCTAACTGGCTTGTAGGATGTTCAGTAAATCCCGCATCGGGAGCCGCCATTATTGCTACTTGCCGGGATTTTTGGGCTAATTCGTTGTATCTATCTGCTTCTTGGAGATACCATTTGCCCCTTTGAAAAGCTGTAATTACTAAGGGAGGCTCACTACAGCTTAAAATACAATCTTCTAAAGCGTGACACAGAGCAACTAGAGTGTTTTTGTAGTAAACCCCAAAATTAAGGGGTCTTTTTTCAACGTGGGCTGCTGCTAACTTTTGTAAAATTGAGCCTTGTAACATATTAGGAATTTATTAAACGAACCGCCGAGAACAAAAAATTTATGAGGCTGTAACTAGCTGTTTATCATTAGCTATCGGAGCGCTAAGAGCTTCTTCTAGGTCGGATTTGCCTAGTTTAGCTTCTAGTATATTCATAACTTCGCGTCCGAAGTCATTGGGGTTTTGCCTCCATGCTTGCAAGCAAACTTCACCAAAAAACGATCCTAATGGTTCGGGATTCCACAAAAGTTTTTTGGCTGTCCAAGGCATTAAGCTCATAGGATCGTAACCTGGTTCAAGTACACCTTTTTTAAGGGCGTAGTCTTCTAAATGAGTATGGGGTTGAAGTCCAATAAAGAATATTGCTGGCTCTACTTTATCCGCACCAAAGATTTTTTCTAATTCTCGGTGGTAGGCTATGGTTTGGCGGATGGTTTCGATTCGTTCGTCTATTACATTAAAAGAGTAATTGACGGATACTAAATCGTTGAAACCTGCGGTTTTAAGATCGCGGCAGTTTTCTAATACTGTCCGTAGATTGTAGCCCATCCGCATTTTACGGACTAACTCTTGAGAACCGCTAGTAATACCAATTTCAAAGTAATTCATCCCGGTTTTAGCCATTAATTCGCATAGCTGGGGGGTTAAGTTGTCGGCGCGAATGTAAGCCGCCCAGTGAATATCATTCATACCAGAATCGACAATTTTTTGCAGCAATTCTACCGCATCATCTATATAACGTCGGGCGGGGATAAATTGCGCGTCTGTAAACCAAAAATTGCGAATACCGCGATCGTATAATTGCCGCATCTCGGCTACAACTTCATCGGCGGGGTTAATGCGTACTTGTTTACCTTCAACTACAGTATAAACGCAGTAACAACAGTTGTGAGGACAGCCACGCTTGGTTTGTACACCAATATAAAAGTCTGAAGATTGCAAGTAGTATTGAAATTCTGTCCAGATACTTTCTATATAGTCGTAATTGCAGGCAGTCTTCTCTATAGGGGTTGGTTGTTCGTGAATTAGGCGATCGCGTGGTTTGTCTTCTCCCACTACATAGCACCTTTCGCTTTTTAAGTCTTCCCCTTTAATTAGCTTTTCTAACAGCGTTTCCCCTTCACCTACCGATACAATTGTTCCTTTGGGCAATTTGTTACCCAACTGTTCGTAAAATACGCTAACTGCACCGCCACCAACTACCGCACGAGCTTCTTTGTGATACTTTCGAGCGCGTTTTAATCCTCTGGAAATTAAGCCTTGATTGCGCCACAGTTCAGTATAGTAAGAAGCGGCAAGTCTTAATCCGCCAAAAGCTCCCCGTAATTTAATCAACGGATTGCTGGCATAATAAAATTCAAAGGCATTTTGTAAGGGATTTCCGCCGCGTCCTCCCACTGGCGCGTAAATTTGAATATCTCGCCAAGAAAATACTAATAACGTTGGCTGAAAGTCATCTATACACTCATCTAGCGCCGTATTAAAATCTAATGGTGGCACAACTCCCAAGTCAAAGATACGCTGCTGGACTTCGGGAAATTGTTTATGTACGCCATCGGCTAAATAAACAACCCCAATCGGAAAGATAGGATTGCACGGAAGGCGAACGTAGAGAATGCGGTTTTCCATTGTGGTTTTTAACTTCTATCTAGTCCTAGTTTCGATTTTTTGCCAGCAGTACACTCTTTTAATGTTTCTCTGCTGGTTTACAGATTTAATTTATACTTTCACTTCTGTAGGCTAATGAAACATCACTTACTTACAGGTTTTCTGAATTTTATTCATATAACTTTACGATAACATTTACTTTACTCAGGGGAGAGAGAATTTTGTTTAAATTTTTCTCAGAATTTGCTAAAAAATAAACTTTTTCTTCACCGCTTAACACCGATACTTTAATTCGTCAATTACCCATAGATAAATTTGCGGAATCTTAATATAGTATTTATATTCTGTCTCTCTACCAAAAGATGTAGATCGCCAAATATGAGGCAGTTGGTAGTAGAGGTTACAGTCGATGGGGATCGCGAGTGTTAGCTTAAAAAGGTAGTTTCAAGAAGCGGCGTACAAGCCAGTTAGTAGTTATGGCTCAAATAATCGATCCCATACCGTCAGATGAATCAAATCGGATTGTGTGCTGCTATGTGAATGCTACAAGCAAAATCCAAATAGCTCGTAGTTCTAATACAGGAAATTGGTATTTTGAGCGGGTAGTTTTTCCTGGACAACGGTTAGTATTTGAAGCGCCATCCCAAGCAGTATTAGAGATTCATACAGGCATGATGGCAAGTTCGATTTTATCAGATAATATTCCGTGCGATCGCTTGACGATGGACGAAGAAGACAGCAGCGCTTTTATCCAACAATTAAATGGGCAAGCTACAGAAGCCGCAAATGAAGGTTTAGCTACTGCAAAACATGAGAATTTAACTGCCGTTTCTTAAAAATTGCCTAAAATGCGAAACTTTACTCCATTACTTGCGGGTTGCTAGAGTTAGCTGCCCGTTTGTTAAATTTAAAAACTGCTTTTAGATAATTTACAAAATTGAAAAGTGAGGTAACGTAGCTATTAGGATACATTACGCTTAAGTTTTAATTGGGTTACTAGGGTTGAATCTACCTTCGTTTATTTGGTTGTGGAAAATAGCCGCTTGGTCAATGGGTTTTTCTGTCTTGGCTTATTTGCTACTAGCGGTGACAGGGGTTTGGATGTTTGGGACTAGAACTAAGTCCATAGCTCAACCTAGTTGGTTGAAGTTTTTGCATTACATACTCGGTGCTAGTTTAGTTGGTTTAGTTTTACTACTCTTAGCAATTGGAATTGTGGGGACTTTAGGGCATTTTGGCTCTTTAGGTCATTCGTCCCATTATGTAGCGGGGTTAGTAGTTGTGGCGCTAGTGTTGCTATCTGGAGCAAGTGCGACTTTAATTCATGTCAAGCCTTGGGCATGGAGCGTTCACATTGGCACAAATATTACTTTATTTGCTGGGCTAGTTTGGGTATCGGTAACGGGTTGGAGTGTAGTACAAAAATATTTGCCTTAGAAAA
>CAJQOK010000562.1 GCA_905479905.1 uncultured Aliterella sp. | reverse complement strand
AAAGTTGCCTTTAAGTCCCAATAACTACCTTGGCGAAAAGCGCGGCGTTGACGTTCTCGAATTACTAGCAACAATACTGCTACCGATTGTACTCGTCCGGCAGACAGTCCCCAAGCTATTTTTTTCCACAGCAAAGGCGATAAAGTGTAGCCTACCAAACGATCTAAAATTCGTCTAGTTTCTTGAGCGCGGACTACTTGCTCGTCAATATTGCGGCAATTTTTTAAGGCTTTTTTAATTGCTTCGGAGGTAATTTCATGAAACACCATCCGTTTAATTGGTACTTTTGGCTTTAATATTTGCAATAAATGCCAACTTATGCTCTCCCCTTCTCGGTCTTCATCGGTGGCAAGTATCAATTCATCGGCGGATTTAAGTGCTTCTTTTAGTTGAGTAACAATTTTTTTCTTATCTTTGGGAATGATATACAGAGGTTCAAAATCCGCTTCTACATTCACACCCAAATTAGCCCATTTTTCCGACTTTACTGCCGCCGGAATATCACTGGCTGATTGGGGCAAATCGCGGACGTGACCCATCGAAGCTTCCACGCGGTAGCCTGGAGGCAAATAATTACGAATAGTACGGGCTTTAGTCGGAGATTCAACAATAACGAGGGTTGGCATGGGAACTTTTTGAGCAAGTAGCAACGAGGCTAATAAGTCCAAGGATTAAAGAATTTCCCTCCTGTTGTCAAGAGAGAGAATTTTTTAAGCGGATAATATTTATTTAAAGTAAGTTATTTCAATCTTTAACCTATATTTACAGTTAGTGCCTACAACTAGGGGTAGAGAATGGGCGTGCAATTGTTGCCAGCTATGCTTTGTAGGAGTTTTATAAATGGTGTCAGACTTAATAAGGGTTTAAGGTTTTTTAGATTGCTAAAGGTGAAATTGGTAAGTTTGAGGAGAAATAAATCAATAAAATGTCCCTAATCTGTTGGAGAGACAATACAATAAACACGGTTAGTTTTTATGCCTAATAACGGCAGCCTATACAAAGTATGGATTTTGCCACGCTTGCAGCCCAGTTGAACGCTGGGACAATTTTACCCGAAGGGATAATTATTACTACCCTTTTGGTTGTTTTAGTCGGTGACTTAATTGGGGGGCGCAGTGCTGCGCGTTGGATTCCCTACGGAGCGATCGCCGGATTATTAAGTGCGATCGCAGCTTTATACTGGCAATGGGATAATCCCAACCCCATCGGCTTTTTGGGTGCATTCAATAGCGATGACTTAAGTATTGTTTTTCGCGGGATTATTGTTTTATCTACCGCCGTTACAATTTTGATGTCAATTAGCTACATTGAGCAATCGGGTACAGCTTTGGCAGAATTTATTACAATTATGCTGAGTGCGACTTTGGGGGGAATGTTCCTTTCTGGGGCAAATGAACTTGTAATGATTTTCATCTCCCTAGAAACTCTGAGTATCTCATCGTACTTGATGGCAGGTTACACTAAGCGCGATCCACGATCAAATGAAGCCGCATTAAAATACTTGCTAATTGGCGCTTCGAGTACCGCAGTATTTTTGTACGGAGTTTCTTTACTGTACGGACTTTCCGGCGGAGAAACCCAGTTAGATATTATTGCGGCTAATATTCCCAATATCAACGGCGAACAATCTTTAGGATTGCTAATTGCTTTAGTATTTGTAATTGCCGGAATTGGCTTTAAAATATCTGCTGCACCTTTCCACCAATGGACACCAGACGTTTATGAAGGCGCACCAACTCCAGTTATTGCTTTTTTATCGGTAGGTTCAAAAACTGCGGGTTTTGCTTTAGCAATTCGGCTTTTGACAACAGCTTTTCCGCTTATTACCGCCGAGTGGCAATTTGTATTTACTGCCCTTGCTGTACTTAGTATGATTTTGGGTAATGTTGTCGCCCTAGCTCAAACTAGCATGAAACGAATGCTGGCTTATTCTTCTATTGCTCAAGCTGGCTTTGTGATGATTGGCTTGATTGCAGGGACGGAAGCTGGTTACTCTAGTATGGTATTTTACTTAATAATTTACCTATTTATGAATTTGGGTGGATTCTGCTGCGTGATTCTCTTTTCTTTACGCACGGGAACTGACCAAATTAGCGAATACTCTGGTTTATACCAAAAAGATCCACTTTTGACCTTGGGTTTAAGTATTTGTTTGCTGTCGTTGGGTGGGATTCCGCCCTTAGCTGGGTTTTTTGGGAAAATTTACCTATTTTGGGCTGGTTGGCAAGCTGGGCAATATTGGTTAGTTTTGCTAGGACTTGTAACTACGGTAATTTCGATCTATTACTACATCCGCGTAGTGAGGATGATGGTAGTAAAGGAACCTCAAGAAATGTCGGAATCGGTGAAGAATTATCCCGAAATTCGCTGGGATTTGCCCGGAATGCGCCCCATACAAGTATGTTTGATTTTGACTTTGGTGGCGACTTCTTTAGCGGGAATTTTGTCTAATCCGTTGTTTACTTTGGCTAATAATTCTGTTGCTAATACGCCGATATTGCAACCTTCGATTGTTAGCACTTTGAAAACGGCAGCTAATTTAAAGGAAGTTGTCAGCGAGTAGAGATCCCCCCTAACCCACGTCAACAAAGCGGTCAGGTTCAGCTACACCGCTTTTTGACTCCCCTTGAAAAAGGGGGGAAAATATTAAAGAGAGCTATATAACTAGCTACTAATTTAAAGACAATTATTTAGGGGCGTACTTGAGTAGTGCGCCCTTCATTTATGGAATATAGGTAAATTGATGAATCAATTGATAGCTGCGATCGCACTTACCCCAAATGCTACCAAAACTTTACAACCGTTATGTCATACTATCGGCGCACAGCTTTGGATTCCCGAATCTATAACAAATATTACCGAAGCGCAAATATACACGGGAGATTTAAAAACTCATGTAGCTAGTTTGTGGGATACCCAGCAAGCAATAGTATTTTGTTTAGCAACAGGGGCGGTAGTTAGGTTAATTGCTCCATTATTGCAGCATAAATCCACCGATCCGGCGGTGATTGTGGTAGATGAAACAGGTAAATTTGTAATTAGCCTATGTAGCGGACATCAAGGCGGGGCTGACAAATTAACAACATTAATTGCTCAATTAATCGGTGCAACCCCAGTATTAACAGGAGTTTCCTCCTCTTTGGGGCTTCCTGCTATAGATATGTTAGGAGTTCCCTTTGGTTGGCGACGTGGTGGCGGCGATTGGACGGGTGTAAGTGCGGTAGTAGCGCGGGGTGAATCAGTACAAGTGATTCAAGAAGCAGGTTCTACTTTGTGGCAAAAAGCGTATAGTTTTGAAGATTCCCCATCGCCCCAAGCCCAAATATATATTACCGCCCGGACGGTAGAACCTGTAATAAATCCGTATATACAATGGCATCCGCGAGTATTGTGGGTGGGGATTGGCTGCGAACGCGGAACGCCTACTGAAACGATCGCACAAGCAATTACAAAGGTATTTTTAGAGTATAAGTTAGCAGAAAGTGCGATCGCCGGGATTGCAACTATCGACATTAAAGCTGATGAAGTAGGATTACTTGAACTATGCCAAGAACGAGATTTACCTTTAATTACCTTTACTAAAGAGGTTTTAAGCGCTGTTAGTGTCCCTAACCCTTCAAACATCGTTAAATCGGAAGTTGGAACCCCCAGCGTTGCAGAAGCCGCCGCTTTAAGTGCTTCTAGTAGTCAAACCCTATTAGTTACTAAACAGATTTTTAAGTCTATGGGTGCGGTGACAATTGCGATCGCGCAATCGGCACAAGAATATACTGGGCGTACAGGTAAACTATTGCTAGTTGGTACGGGGCCAGGACAATTAGACCAAATTACCCCCGCAGCGCAAGTTGCGATCGCCTCTGCTGATGTAGTTATTGGTTATTCGTTGTATATAGACTTAATTGCCCCCTTACTGCAAAAAGAGCAAATTATTGAAGCAATGCCCATTACTAGAGAACGCCAACGCGCCGAACGAGCTATAGAGCTTGCCAATTGGGGTTTAACGGTGGCTGTGGTATCCTCCGGCGATAGCGGTATTTACGGGATGGCGGGGATAGTAATGGAACAATTGCAAGCGGCTAACTGGGATGGAAAAACCCCCAGCGTGCAGTTATTTCCGGGAATTAGTGCTTACAAGCAGCAGCTTCGCGCGTAGGTACGCCTTTAATGCACGATTTTTGTGCTATTAGCTTAAGCGACTTACTTACACCTTGGGAAACCATCGAAAAACGCCTCACCGCCGCCGCTCAAGCCGATTTTATTACAGCTTTGTACAATCCCAAGTCGCAAACTCGCACCCAACAATTAGCCACAGCAACAGCTATTTTCTTACAATACCGCGATCCAAATACTCCTGTGGCGATCGTCCGTTCTGCCTATCGCCCGGATGAGCAGATTACTTTAACTACTTTAGATAAATTACTCGATATAAATGTTGATATGTTGACTACAGTATTAATTGGCAACCAAACTACTCGCACTCACAATAATTGGATGATTACCCCGCGCGGTTATCTTGGTTTTGGCGATTCAAAGGCTACAGACATTAGCTAAATTTTTTAAAAGTACAATAGCAATAACTTTTAATCGTTTAGGGTGTTTAAATTGTCAGACTGTGAGCGATCGCTAATTATAGCCTTTTCGATTTTTGGGCAAATCGCTGCAATGACTTTTTCATTACCTCAGCCTTAGTCATTGCATCATAATTAACTCGGCTCATTGGCAAACTTCCCTATTATTAACGCCTTTAAAAATTTGTGTTTCCTACCACTGCTCAGAGTCTATCTAAAGAGATAAATAACTCCCGCGTCCAGCAACCTAGACTAAAGGAGTTATAACGGCAAAAAACAGTTTTGAGCCAAAGATTTTGCCAAATCCTTTGTAGGAGCTATTTCCGAGCATCGTTTTTGGATGCGGGAGCAAAAAGATAAAGTACCAGCATAATCAGTTTAGTTTTTAACTCGTAGACCTGTGGAGTAATGGACGCTCCACAGGTTTAAATTATGAGTAGCCTACTATAAGGGCGTGTTGTCAGTGTTTTAAGTATTACTTTGTTAGGAGGTATTTATGGAGTTCACCAGGCGAGAATTACTAAAAGCTGCTTCTACATCGGGTTTAGTTGTAGCAGCGTTAGCCGCCGCTAAAGAAATTGCTCAACCAGCATTAGCTCAAGGTAAGCCAGCACAAGCTCAAATCAAAAAAGGAGAAATGTTATACA
>CAJQOK010000561.1 GCA_905479905.1 uncultured Aliterella sp. | reverse complement strand
CAAAATAACGAGGAGGTCAGCGTAGTAGAAGCCTTTGTCTGGCATCAGGTTAGCCTTAATATTACCCAAATGCAATCTTAATTTACTCTTAGTAGCCTGAAGGAATATCAATTTTTGGTTGAGCCTCTGGTTTAATCAACGAAGGATTACTTTTCGGGTTAGATGCTTTCAAAATAATTGCGTTTGCCGGATTTGGTGGTACTAGCTCTGTAGATGGCTGCTCCGCTTGCAAGGCTAATTGATTTTTCAGCACTTCATTAGCGGCGGTTAATTCCCTTTCTCGACGTTGCAAGGTTTCTAGCTTGCGAAATTGCTGATTCCATTGTTGTTGTAAATAAACCGTAGAGCTATAAGTTATTAACGTTCCGGCAATCAGCAACAAACTAGCGATGCTGACACGACGCTGCCACAAGCTTAGGCGTAAAAACCAAAGAGGCAACGGGCGCGATCGCAAAGAAGTTGGGTCAGCTAGTCTACGGGGCTTGATCGTAGTTACTTGGCGATCGCGCCCAGCACCAACAGAAAGTTGAGTTTTACCAGCAAGCGGTTTAGGCTTAGAAATAGTTGAGGGATTGGCAACAACACGCATAAATAAATTCTCAAAATCGATTTAGCTATAGTAATTTACTCTCGGTTATTTTAGAAGTTTAATCAATCAAGAAGGAATAATTACAGGATTTTACGACGGTTTCAAGCCTTTATATAGCATTTTTTTGTCAAAGCTCTACCTAGGGAAGTAGGCTGTAAAATTTAAAAATGTTATTCATTCTAAAAATATTGGATAGGGCAATAATTTGATTCTTGCCGCTTGTCAGCAGTAGCTTTTTGCTCTGGCTGATGAGCTTTAAAGTTGGGAAGCAACAAACAAATACAATTGTTCTTGTTTAACAAAAGTCAGCAAATGCGGTATCTTAATCAACAAGCGGCGCAATCATGTTAGACCGCCATTGGCGAAAGAGGAGTTATGAAAATAAAAGTCATCGGTATTGCTTTGGTATTCGGTTTATTGGCAAGCGTAGGAGCTTGCACTCAAACTGGTGGAGATGGTGCAAGCCCATCACCAGCAGAATCTCCCGTAACATCCCCCACAACTTCACCCTAAAAGCAGGGAGACAACTTGAAAAACCTGTGAAGAGACGTTCTCCTACAAAAAACCTGCTCCAGCAAGTCGATACAGGTAAATAATCCTAAATTCAACAAGCTTTTGCCAGCTATTTGTAGGAGAATTATCTCAATATCGTAAAAATGCAAATTTGTTAATGCTGCTACTGCAATTTAGTACTTCTCACTACTGCCGAAAAGCAAGACTAGCATTAGGTTATAAAAAAATATCTTATCAAGTCAGCAATCTAACTCCTGGCTTACACATCCTCAAACTAAAACCGTTAACTGGGTTAACAACCGTACCTGTATTATTACCCCAAGAACCAGGATTAGTAGAAGTAATCGCTGATTCCACCAATATTTTTAAGTTTTTAGAGAGTTATTGCCCAAAGCCCGCGCTATTTTTGCCTAACAAAGCCCAGCAAAGCGAGGCAAATATGCTGGAAGATTGGTTAGATGAAAGTATTGGCACGGCAACAAGGTTTGTGTATTATCACTTTCGCGCCAGGGAGGGGAAATCAATCGATCCAACAGTATTTAGCCAAGTGTTAATTCAAGTCGTACAAAAACAGTATGGCATTACTGACGCTACGGCAGAACTTGCCAAGCAAAGAATAGAAATTGCCATAGCAGAATTATCACGGCGTTGGGAGCAAAGTAATTATTTAATTGGTGAATTATTAAGCGTTGCTGATTTAACTGCCGCCGCCTTGCTTAGTCCCTTAGCTTTAATTCCCGCCTATCAGCAGCAGTACCCTTTGTTATTCGAGCAGATTAAACGAATTCATTTAGTTTGCGCTGAACCATTACCGCCGGGAATCGCTATAGGTTAAATAGCTCTTACGCAAAATAAGAAATTAAGGTATGTTAAGCAAACGCCAACAATTATTTATGATTGGCTTAGGTACAAGCTTCATTATGGGGTCAACTTTATTTCTCCCAAAAATTGCCTTATCATTGCCACCAATAACAGAGATTCCAGAAGAAGTATTGCGGACAGAAATTATTACCTCTGCGCGATCGCCTATTGATGGCAAACTTTTAACGGCGGCCCAGTACGCCGAAATGCAAATTCAACTCCAAAACTCGCCACCGCTAAAACTAAGTCCTAAAGTGAGGGAAACTGTTTTTCTTTTGCGTTTGCGCCAGCTAATTCGCACTTTTGCCCCATTTTTACCTATCTAAGCACCGCAAGTTTTAGGCAAAACAGAGTTTCATTGCTTTGACAGGCGATGGAACATATATGTATAAATATGACGATAAGAACTAAATTTATATGCAAGCAGGTAGCTCCATGTCTATAACCATAGCCCCCGAACAGGTAGAGCGGATTGTTTGGAATCAGCACCAAGATCCCTTTGAAGTGCTGGGCGCTCACGCCATCGAGCAAGATGGCAAAACGGTTTGGGTAGTAAGAGCCTACTTACCGAGTGCTGATAGTGCTTGGGTTGTACTGCCAGAAGAACGTTTAGAATACCAAATGTATCCGGTGCATAACCCGCATTTTTTTGAATGCACGATTGATAGCTTGGAATTATCAAATTATCAACTGCGCCTAAAAGAGGGCGAAGTCGAGCGGGTAATTTATGACCCTTACGCCTTTCGTTCGCCCCGAATCACAGATTTTGACTTGCATTTGTTTTCCGAAGGTAATCATCATCGGATCTATGAAAAGTTAGGCGCTCACGCTACCCAAATCAACGGCGTTAAAGGTGTATATTTCGCAGTTTGGGCTCCCAACGCCCGTAACGTCTCTTTGCTAGGAGACTTTAATTATTGGGATGGGCGCAAAAATCAAATGCGTAAAGGTGCTACCGGAGTTTGGGAATTATTTATTCCCGAAGTCAAGGTCGGTGACAGTTATAAATACGAAATTAAAAATCAAGATGGGCATATTTACGAAAAGTCAGATCCTTACGGTTTTCAGCAAGAGATCCGCCCCAAAACTGCCTCAATAGTTGCTGATTTAGATACTTATCAATGGAGCGATTCGCAGTGGATGGACGAGCGCCGCCATAGCGACCCATTGACGCAGCCGATCTCTGTTTACGAACTACATTTAGGTTCTTGGCTGCACGGAGCTTCAGAAACCCCGGCTATCGCACCTAATGGAGAAATTGAGCCAGTAGTTACCGTGTCTGAACTTAAACCAGGGGCGCGATTTTTGACCTACCGAGAACTTTGCGATCGCCTGATCCCCTACGTCCTTGAGCTAGGGTACACCCATATCGAGATGCTCCCCATTGCCGAGCATCCTTTTGATGGCTCTTGGGGTTATCAGGTAACGGGTTACTACGCCCCCACTTCGCGCTATGGTAGCCCGGAAGACTTCATGTATTTCGTTGACCAGTGCCACAAAAACAACATTGGCGTGTTAGTCGATTGGGTTCCGGGTCACTTTCCTAAAGATGGGCATGGATTAGCCTTTTTTGATGGCTCCCACCTTTACGAACACGTAGATCCCCGTAAAGGCGAACATAAAGAATGGGGTACTTTAGTTTTCAACTACAACCGCCACGAAGTTAGAAACTTTTTGGTTGCCAATGCCTTGTTTTGGTTTGACAAATATCATATTGACGGAATTCGCGTAGATGCGGTTGCGTCGATGCTTTACCTCGATTACTGTCGCGAACCCGGCGAATGGCTACCCAATCAATACGGCGGTAGAGAAAACTTAGAAGCGGCGGACTTTTTGCGCCAAACAAATCATCTAATTTTTAGCTACTTTCCGGGGGTATTATCTATTGCGGAAGAATCGACCTCATGGCCGATGGTATCTTGGCCGACTTACATGGGGGGCCTAGGCTTTAACTTAAAGTGGAATATGGGTTGGATGCACGATATGCTGGATTACTTCAGCATGGATCCTTGGTTTCGCCAGTTTCACCAAAACAATATTACTTTTAGTATGTGGTACAACCACAGCGAAAACTTTATGCTGGCGTTGTCTCACGATGAGGTCGTGCATAGCAAAAGTCATATTATTGGCAAAATCCCCGGCGATACTTGGCAAAAACTAGCCAATATGCGTTGTTTGTTTAGCTATATGTTTGCTCATCCCGGCAAGAAAACTCTATTTATGGGAATGGAGTTCGGGCAATGGAGCGAGTGGAATGTGTGGGGCGATTTGGAGTGGCATTTATTGGAAAACCCGCCGCACCAGCAATTAAAGCAATTTATGGGGGATCTCAACCGGATTTATCGGCAAGAGCGCGCTTTACATACTCAAGATTTTGCCGAACCAGGTTTTGAGTGGATAGATTGCAGCGATAACCGTCATAGTGTGGTGGCGTTTATCCGTCGCGCGATTGATTCAGAGGAGTTTTTGATTGTTGTGTGCAACTTTACTCCCCAACCTCATGCCCACTATCGCATTGGCGTACCAGAGCGGGGGTTTTATACCGAGCTAATTAATAGCGATGCGCGGGAATACGGCGGTAGTAATATGGGTAATTTAGGCGGTAAGTGGGCGGAAGAATGGTCTTGCCATAATCGGGCTTACTCGCTGGATTTGTGTTTGCCGCCTTTGGGAGTTTTAATTTTGAAACTCGATCTAAATAAAACCGCTTCAATGCAGTGAACTTGACAATAGTTACTTTTTATGGTACAGGCAATATACCTGTACCATAATTTTTTGTATGTAGTATTTAGTCCTACTTTTTATTCGGGCGGACACTGCGTCTATTGGCACGAATTTCGGTTTCTTGGCGACGGCGATCGCGCCAGGAGACGGCGGTTAAGTAAATAATTCCTCCGCTCACAACTACTAGCAAACCAAAAGCTGATACGGCCAAGATCGGTAAAATAGTTGTTTCTTCCACTTTACTTACAATCCATTACGACCCCAAACAACCATAGCAATCGACCATGTAAATAAAACCAATAATGAAACCCAACCCAGTGTCAAAATTTCCATACCAGTAAGCTCGAAACTAAAATTACAAAACAACTCTGAACTTTATAATACTTCCAACGGAGTCTTGAAAGGCGGCACGGAGGCGATCGCCTCCTAAACATTCTCAAGCAAGGCTCGAAGCGCCAAAAATCTCCTTGTCCTATACAATGGCTCAACTGCCGCCGTTTTTGTCCTTGTACTGCTAAAACGATTATCAGTAGTTATCGGTTTTGGCATAGTCTAGCGCTGCACTTAAGGCGATCGCATTTCAATAAGATTAATATCATAAAATTATGTACATTTTCCTATGTGTTGCGTTGTAGAGACGTTGCATTGCAACGTCTTTTTAGTAATATCGAAACAAAAATGTTGGTGTTGTACCATCAAAAATAATGTAACTGTTTTCCTATTGGACAACGTTGCGCTCCAGATCAAGTCACCGCATCGGTAGTTCACAAAGTTTCCAAGTAACTGAGCAAATCTGCCATTTCTTTCGTATTAGGCTGAAATTGGGGCATTGGTGGAGTTTCGCCGCTAACAACTTGGTGAATCAAACCGTAATGAGATTTGTGCTTAGAAACTCCCTGCAAGCTTGGGCCTACGCTACCATCTCCCTGCCAACCATGACAGCCTGCACAATTCATCTGAAAAATTGCCTTCCCTTGGGTAGAGTTTCCCTGAAGCGCTAAAACGCTCTTGATATATGGATCGGATACTTGGATTCTGTGAATACCAAACACCCATAGCAACAGCGTCAATAGCACCACCATAACTAACAAAATTAGCTGCTGAATAATCGCGTCAGGTTTGGAAAGCTGTTTGTCCAAGTTTACAATTTGAGTCACAATTACAAAAATATTTGTCCCTACACATAGCTTAAAAGTTCTTGCAGGTGTAAGCAAGTAAAATAATTGTTTTGCTCAAACAATTTTTGACTATAAAATAGTTACTTGCGTAAAATAACCCTACTATAGCGACCGATAGAGTAGCGGTTTTTATCTGCTCAGACCTAGCACATTTTTTATGTAAAATTGCGATTTTGCTAGAAATTGATACTAAACTTAAAATATTATTTAAATAAAAAAACTGTTTGTAAGTTGCTACTAATAAAATAAGTCGGACAAGTATCAATGATTCTGCACTTACCGAGCCAAAAACAAGTATAAATTATCAATAAGTCGATGGACAAATCAATTTTTAACATTTGCTTGTAAAACCCTACCTAGTTTGTGGCGATCGCACCATTGAACTAAAGGTTATAATAACAACTTGCAAGGTAAGTATTAAATTGCTAGTTTAAGGAATTTTTAAGTAATAGTTGATTGCTAAGACAGTGAATACCATCGCTCTATTGTAATTGCGATCGCCTTTTGGCAAAATAAGAGAATTGTCATGGAAATCGATTTACAAATTCAAGGCATCAACAGCTTTGAAGAAAGAGTAATTAAAGCAAGTAAAATTCAATTTTCACGGCTTGCTTTTATTTTTACAAGAGCCAGAACTGACGGTAGTTCAAGTTAGTAGCAATACAGCTAAGGTTTTTAGCTTGGTTCTTGAAGAAGTTTTGCCCAAAAGATTAGAAGAATTACTCGATCCCTTTCAAGTAAAAAAAATCAGGGTAGGATTAGCAGAGTCGGTAAGCTAGAGTGCAATCTTGAATCGCTCAATTTAGAATCTTTCTGTCGTCAAATAGTTGCGGAAATTCAGCCTTTCCTTTCTTCCAACCATCAACTAATTTTTACCAGCACCGGAGAATTAACAGTAGGTTTAGGGGATCAAAGCTTGCTGAGACACATTTTAACTAATCTCCTTACCAACGCCCTTAAGTATTCACCTAGCGGCGGTACAGTCCATTTTGATTTAACTTTTCAAGCAAAAACCGTAACTTTTCAAATCAAAGATTCAGGCATTGGTATCCCAAAAGTGGATTTTTTAAAGCTATTTCAGCCGTTTCATCGGGCAGAAAATACGGACAAAATTCCTGGTACGGTAGGACTAGCGATTGTTAAAAAGTGCGTGGAAGTTTACGGCGGTCAAATTTCTGTGCAAAGTGAAATCGGTATAGGTAGTGTATTTACGGCAATTTTACCTTTACAAGACTTTTCTAATGACTAACCCAGAGGATAAATCTAATTAGCTCAAGCTGATTGTTCAGGAATATCTTTCGACCGCGCTGTAGATGAACTCAACCGTTCAATACCTACAAAGATTGCTTGCAGGGAAAAATTGCTATGGAAATTTCCTTTTTAATTAAATTTCAGCAAGATGTTAGTTCTTGCTCAAGGATGGGAACAATAGCAACAACAAGCATCACTGATTCAGTCTATTGTCACGCCATCGAGACTATCCTATGCCAGTAACATCTTTTTACGCAGACACTACCAAAGGCGATCGCCATTCATCCTTAGAATTTGTCCCCACGGAAAGTTCTGGGGGCGGATTCTCCGTCCCAGAAACTTTTCAAGACGATGACAGCCTCCTGGAGGCCGAACCCCTGGTAAATGAACTGATTGGGGATATATCTATAGAACCAACTGCCCATCCCCAGCAAAACGCCACTCGTCTCTCTACAGACTTAGTACGTCTATATTTGCAAGAAATTGGTAAGGTTGATTTATTAGCCAGAGATGAAGAAGTTGCTGAAGCTCAAAAAGTTCAACGTTACTTAAAAATGCGGTTTCTTTGCTCCCAAGCGGCCCAAAGCGGCGATGAAATCCTTGTACCTTTCACGCGCTTAATTGAAGTTCAAGAGCGTTTGACTTGCGAACTCGGACACCGCCCTTCTTTAGAGCGCTGGGCTAAAAATGCCCAAATAGAAGTAACCGCACTCAAGCCTATGATCTCCGCAGGTAAAAGGCGCTGGGCGGAAATTGCTGGTTTGACAGTAGCAGAATTAGAGCAGGTTCAAACCCAAGGTGTGCGCGCCAAAGAACATATGATCCAAGCCAATCTCCGCTTGGTGGTGTCTGTAGCCAAAAAATACCAAAATCGCGGCTTAGAGCTTTTAGATTTGGTGCAAGAAGGAACTCTCGGTTTAGAAAGAGCCGTTGAGAAGTTTGATCCTACTAAAGGCTACCGTTTCAGCACTTACGCTTACTGGTGGATTCGCCAAGGAATAACTAGAGCGATCGCAACTCAAAGCCGTACTATCCGCTTACCTGTCCATATTACCGAAAAGCTCAACAAAATTAAAAAAGCCCAACGCAAAATTGGTCAAGAGCAAGGACATACTCCTACTATTGAAGAAATCGCTAAGGAAGTAGCAATGACTCCCAAGCAGTTGCGGGACGTTTTGTTGCGAGTCCCGCGCTCGGTGTCTTTAGAAACTAAAGTAGGTAAGGACAAAGATACAGAACTTGGCGACTTACTCGAAACTGATACCATATCCCCTGAAGACGTGCTAATGCGCGAATCTTTGCAGCGTGACTTACATTATCTATTAACCGATCTTAGCGATCGCGAACGGGATGTAATTTTGATGCGTTTTGGCTTAGGTGATGGTCAAGCTTACTCCCTCGCTGAAATCGGACGAGCTTTAGACCTTTCGCGCGAACGAGTGCGACAAATTGAATCAAAAGCTCTACAAAAATTGCGTCACCCCAAGCGGCGCAACCGTGTCCGTGATTATTTCGACTCCCTCAACTAAATTAAAAAAAGCACGAGAGCAATTCTCGTGCTTTCACTGATAAAAAGTTAATTCTAATTACTATCTATAAAATTTTTGCTAATGTACCGTATTTTTATCTTTAACGCTGTTCTATACTCGCGTAGCGACAAGATGAAGGAGACGCGAACCTTTTTTCTGTACTACTTCTTTGCAAGCGTTCGCGGGACTCCTGCTTAACTCGACCTGTCATTACTGCTTCTTGTAAGGTCACAAAAGCATTTAAGTCTTCGTTATTATACTGGGCAGCCAGCAATTTTCGCAGTTGTTCTTCTGCTTCAACTGTTATGTAACCAGCTAATAAGGTTTTTTGTACTAGGTCACTAATCGAAGCCATACCTTAAACCTCAGAAAATACATACAGCGCTAAGGACTTTTTGAGCGACAAATCTATCAAGCTTCAACTCCTTTAACTAAGGCTATTGAGCGCTCTTGCTAAATGGTCAAATCTTACATTGTAAATTTGGCATCTTTTTGTCTGACGTTAGAAGTGTTGATAAAGTTTCTATAAAGTTTATATAAAAATAGCATAAAAGCAAAGATTCCGATATGGACTGTAAAAACTAGCGCTCAATTGCTAATATTTTGGTGACGCAAGCTGTTAACGGAAAGCTCTGGGAGGTCGAATACGCCCCAGAAACTTTTCAAGACACCGAGCCAACAATTTAAGCACCCACACTAATTGAGAATATGCAAACCACCACAAAAAATAATTTATTGAAAGGAGTAAATGTATACCTAGTTGGCATGATGGGTTCGGGGAAAACAACGGTAGGGAGTTTAATTGCTACTGAGTTAGGCTATAGATTTTTAGACACCGATGCGGTAATTGAGCAAGGGACTAAACGCTCGATTAATCAATTATTTGCTGAAGTCGGCGAAACAGAATTTAGGCAAATAGAGACTAAAGTTTTAGCCGAGGTATGCGCGTATACAAATTTAGCGATCGCAACTGGCGGCGGAATTGTTACTAGGCAAACAAATTGGAGTTATCTGCATTACGGCTTAATTGTCTGGCTAGATGTACCGGTACAGATACTTTACGAGCGTTTGAAAGCAGATGATACTAGACCTTTATTACAAACAACGGATCTTTTAGAGACACTGCAAAGGATTTTTCAGCAACGCCAAAAACTGTATGAGCAAGCCGATTTACACATCCGCGTCAGCGAAGCCCAAACTTCTACCGAGATAGCCAATAGAGTCATAGAGCTTATTCCCAGCGTCCTAAAATAGGATTTATTACAGCCCAAGGCGGCAAAATTGTAAATTCATAGCATTAGAGAGCAGAGAAAACTGTAACTTGTGACATTGAAGTGCGATCGCATCCTCCATTAAACTGCATGGGATACTTTAAAGCAGATTATGGACAACGATCGCGAATACATTGGGGAAGTTGAAGCCACTCGCGTCCGAGTGCTGAGTGAAGCTTTACCTTACATTCAACAATTTTCGGGGCGAATTGTCGTCGTCAAGTATGGCGGCGCAGCCATGAAAGACAGCGCTCTCAAAGACCGAGTAGTTAGAGACGTAGTATTTTTAGCTTGTGTAGGATTGCGCCCGGTAATAGTTCATGGCGGCGGGCCAGAAATCAATAGTTGGCTAGACAAGCTGGGCATTGAAC
>CAJQOK010000560.1 GCA_905479905.1 uncultured Aliterella sp. | reverse complement strand
TTCAGTTTTGTGTGGCAAAACTAGACCAGGACATTTTCAAGGAGTAGCAACGATTGTTACTCAGTTATTTAATATAGTTCAACCAAATAAAGCTTATTTTGGGCAAAAAGATGCTCAACAAGTTGCGATTATTCGACGGTTGGTTAAAGATTTGAATTTTCCGGTGGAAATTGTTACTTGTCCAACAGTTAGAGAAACGTCAGGACTTGCTAAAAGTTCCCGCAATCAATATTTAACCCCAGCGCAAATAGAGCAAGCAGCCGTTTTGAATCGTAGTTTGCAGCAAGCAAAGCTGGCTTTTCAAGCTGGAGAACGCGATCGCCAAGTGTTGAAAGCTATTGTAAATAAAGAATTGGCAACAGTTGAAGCTGTGGCTGTTGAATATGTTGAATTAGTAGAACCAGATACATTAATGCCTTTAGAAAAAATTGAAGATCGAGGATTACTGGCGATTTCTGCTCGTGTGGGGTCAGCAAGGTTAATTGACAATGTATTGTTAAAAGTGCGATCGCCGATTGTTGCCATTGATGGCCCGGCGGGGGCGGGAAAGTCTACTGTAGCAAAGCTTGTAGCGGCGGAGTTGGGCTTAGTTTATCTCGATACAGGGGCAATGTACCGGGCGCTGACTTTTCTTGTTTTGCAATCGGGAATTTCTGTAGATGACGATCAGGCAATTTCTCAAGTAGTTAACAATTGCTCTATCCAATTATCTAGCAGTACGGGCGACTTGCGGGTGTGGATTAATGGTGAAGAAGTAACCCAAGTAATCCGTAGTGCTGAAATTACTGCCAATGTCAGCGCGATCGCATCTCAAAAAGCGGTACGAAGTGCTTTGCTACAGCAACAGCAATCTTGGGGGCTTAAAGGTGGCTTAGTCGCCGAAGGACGGGATATTGGTACTCATGTTTTTCCTAATGCTGAATTGAAAGTATTTTTAACCGCCTCTGTGAGTGAAAGGGCCCGTCGTCGCCAGCAAGACTTTCAAACCCAAGGGCAAGTTGAGATTACTTTAGAGCAATTAGAACAAACTATTCAAGAACGCGATCGCGCTGATAGTACCCGCGAACTTGCTCCCCTCCAAAAAGCCCCCGATGCTATAGAGCTTTGTACTGATGGTTTGAGTATTAATCAAGTTATAAATAAAATTATCTGCCTGTATCATGAAGTGGTAATTTAAACAAAGATATAACATTAAATTTAACTAAAGTGCGATTGTCTACTTTCATTTACAGTTAGACATTCTGGCAAACTGATTTAAGGCAATAAATAAACTAAAACTTTGATTGGAACAGCGATTTGGAGCTTAAACCCGAAAAACAAACTATTAACTTTTATTTCAGTAGCAATTTATTAGTGAATTTATTAGAGAGTCAGCTTAATATGAGTGCTAAAGCTTGCAAATAGCTCTGTGCTTGGCAAGAGCTTACTTAAGGATTTTTTGACAATGGCCTTTGAACTTTCGCCTTTACCTTACAATTACGACGCTTTAGATCCGTACATCGACGCGCAGACGATGCAAGTGCATCATGACTTACACCACCAGGCTTACGTAAATAATTTGAATGCAGCCTTAGAAAAGTATCCTGAACTGCAATCAAAAAGCCCAGAAGAACTGATTAAGGATCTAAGTAATTTGCCCCAAGACATTACAGGCGCAGTCCGCAATAATGGCGGCGGTCATGTAAACCACACGATGTTTTGGCAAATTATGGCTCCAACGCCGGGGGAGAACCAACCGGAGCAGTTGCTCAAGCCATTAGCGAAAACTTCGGCGATTTTGAAAGCTTCAAACAGAAGTTTAACGACGCAGGAACAAAGCAATTTGGTAGCGGTTGGGTGTGGCTAGTTCGTACCACCGACGGCAAAATTGAGATTACAAGTTCGCCAAACCAAGACAACCCCATGTCTTCGGGAAACTTCCCCATTATGGGTAATGATGTGTGGGAACACGCTTATTATCTCAAGTACCAAAACCGCCGCGCGGAGTACCTTAAGCAGTGGTGGAATGTAGTTAATTGGGATGAGGTTAATAATAGATTGGCAATGGCTAGTCGTTAGTAGCTAGTTTAGTTAATAGAGAAGACAGTCAGGCTAATCGCCTGGCTGTTTTTTTTGCAGGTAAGTTGATTAATATCAAGGGAGTGCAACCTGTAAAAACTGAGGTAAAAAAAGTTGACTTCAACTAACATCAATGACCAGGCAATTGTTATTGGTGGTAGCATTGCGGGACTATTGAGCGCTCGTGTACTTGCAGACCGTTTTGCTTCAGTGACCATTATTGAAACTGATAAATTGCCCGATTTGCCAGAGGCTCGAATCGGCGTACCGCAATCTGTTCAGCCTCATATTCTTTTTACTAAAGGGTACAGAATTTTAGTTGAACTATTCCCCAATATTGAGGAAAAATTAAGGGCGGGGGGCGCAATAGCTATAGATTGGACGCGAGAATTTGATCATTTTAGTCGTCGGGGATGGAATGCAACTTCAAGTTTTCCCTCCGACTTAAATTCTGTTAGTTGTTCGCGTCCCTTGTTGGAGTGGTGTATCAGACAGCAGTTAGCTAATTATCCAAATATTCGTTTTGTAGACGAACATCGGGTTACAGGACTACTTTCGCCTAGCAAGACACAGATTACCGGAGTAGCTTTGCGTTCAGCTACGGGCGATCGCCAGGAGTTACCAGCGTCTTTAGTTGTCGATGCTAGTGGTCGCCGCTCTCATGCGCCTAGTTGGTTGCAAGAATTAGGTTTTACTCCTCCACCCGAAACTATTATTAATCCTTTTTTAGGCTACGCAACCCGCCGCTATAAAGAACCGGAGGGTTTTAAATCAAATTGGAAGGTAATGCTAATTTCTCAGTCGCCGCCAAAAGGTACGAGATTAGGCTATTTAGCAAAAATTGAGGGGGGCGAGTGGATTGCAACTTTAGGCGGGTATGGGGGTGACTTTCCGCCGTTAGATAATCAAGGTTTTTTAGATTTTGCCCGTAGTTTGCCCAGCTTGGAGTTTTACGACGTAATTAAAGGCGCTGAACCTACATCGCGTATTTATGCTCATCGCGCTACGGCTAATAGACTCCGCCATTATGAAAAAATAGAGTTACCTCAAGGCTTTATTTGTTTAGGCGATGCGGTGTGTGCTTTGTGTCCGGTTTATGGACAAGGAATGACGGTAAGTGCGATCGCTGCAACAATTTTGCGCGACTGTTTAGGCGACCTTAATCCGGCTCGTTTCCAAAAAAAGTTAGCTAAAAGCAATTCTCTGTCTTGGATGTTAGCAACAGGGCAAGATTTACGTTTTGCGACTACTCAAGGTGGAAGTAAACCTGTTAAATCGGGGGGATTTTTCACTTCTTACACTGAGCGATTGCTAAAGCTGACAAATTCTGACCCCAAGATGAACGCTCTATTGATGGAAGTAGCTCATTTAATCAAGTCACCTTTAGCGCTTTATCATCCTCAAATTGCCTTTAAAGTATTAACTAAAAAAGATTGATGGACAGTAACGAATTAGCACAATATATAGAAGCAACAGATAGCATTTCTAAGCCTTGGCTGTTGGTACAATTGCGTTTAAAGAAACTTGAAGAAGCAAGAACAAGTATTTCTGCGGATGAATACTCTACAAAACTTGCAGAAATTCACCAAGATTTGATGAATTTAGGACAGTGGTGGATCGGAATAGAAGAAAAAGAATTTGGTACGCCAAAGTTGGAAAATTAGTCAAATTACAGCCTTACAAGCAACTAAAACTATGCCTAGATCGAAAAAAACTCCGTTGGAAATTAACCTCAACGATCCGCAATATTACTTTAACCGCGAATTAAGCTGGTTGGAGTTTAATCATCGGGTATTGCAAGAAGCTGCTAACGAAAACTCCCCTTTGTTAGAACGATTGAAGTTTTTGGCAATTTTTAGCACTAACTTAGACGAGTTTTTTATGGTGCGCGTAGCAGCGTTGAAGCAGCAAGTAGAAGCAAAGGTAAGTAAATTAAGTCCTGATGGGTTGACGGCTCAAGAGCAGTTAGAAAAAGTAAGTCAACATCTGCGCCCCTTAGTTGCCAAACAACACCAACAGTTTGAAAAAGTAATTAGACCGCTTTTAAACCAAGCCAGCATTCATATTATTGACTATATCGATCTCAACCAAGAACAGCGTAGTTATTTACAAACCTACTTCGAGCAGCAAATTTTTCCAGTTTTAACGCCTTTAGCTGTAGATCCAGGGCATCCATTTCCGCACATTTCTAATCTCAGCTTGAATCTAGCAGTAGTCGTCAAAAACCCAGAAACCGATGAGGAATTATTTGCCAGGGTAAAAGTACCAAGAGTATTACCGCGATTTTTGCCGTTACCAGAAGAATTAAGCTTTACACCTAATGGATCTCCGGCAAAGTGGGCGGGTGTACCTTTAGAACAAGCGATCGCTCACAATCTAGAATCGCTGTTTCCGGGCATGAATATTCAAGAATACTATCCTTTTCGGATTACCCGCGATAGTGCGCTGGATTTAGAAGAAGATGAGGCGGATGACTTATTAGAAGCGATTGAGCAAGAACTCCGCAAACGGCGCGTAGGTGGCGTTGCAGTCCGCTTAGAACTTCAACCCCAAACTCCCGAAGCTGTTCGCCATCGGCTGATGCGAGAACTAGAATTAGAGGAAAGCGATGTTTATGAAAACGATGGGTTATTGGGTTTAGGCAGCTTAATGTCGTTTTTAGCCTTGCCAATGCCCGAACTTAAAGATCCGCCCTGGAAATCTGTAATTCCGCCGCGCTTGCAAAAATTAGGCTCTTTTAATTCTCCCTCTACAGACTCTAATTTTGACTTTTTTGCGGCAATCCGCGAACAAGATTTGTTAGTACATCATCCATATCA
>CAJQOK010000559.1 GCA_905479905.1 uncultured Aliterella sp. | reverse complement strand
TTTATTTCACTCAGTAGATGAATTAAAGCAACTACTAGATAGGCTGCTAAACCAAGGTGAGTTAGTAATTAAGTGGCATCGAAAGATTAAGAACAAAGGAAATAACCACTATATTGCAGCTTAAATGCTTATAAGCTTATCAGCAATCTTCCACTGACCAATTGCAGGCTTATGAGCAAGAAGTGGTCGAGCAAGGCAGGATGAATCGTGGATTAAACCAGATGTTTAATACCATGCTGAAGCGCTCGGTAAGTTCTGATTACGAGACAGCGACATTAAGGGCTGTTACCCCTGGACGTTTTCAGGTTTTAGAAGTTGATAATGACATTTCAATTAAAGCTTTTGTCTTGGAAAATGGACTCACCTTTAAAACTGGGCGCGGTTTTTATGAATTTACTAAGACAGAAACTATCCAAGGTAAAAAAGAAATAGTCTTGATGGATAGGTCAACGGGCGACTTATTTGAAGGAGAGGCAGCGCGAGAAATGTTAGGGCTACCAATGGATGCAACTATCCGAATTAAACCCAGTAATCTAGAAAAGTATATCGTCTTTGTCCAAAGTACCTCAGCTAATCGCAAATTAGTTGGAGGAACTCGGTTTCTGTATGAAATCGAAGACTGGGAGAGGAAATAAAATTTACGGTAGTGCACTATTAAGGGTGATCTCAGTTCGTCTGGTTGATGTGTTTGGCAATGATGCTAGTGCAACGGTGGAACTGAAATAACTATTATCCTAATTTTTAACTTACAAACAAGATAAAATCGTGAAACAAATTCTCTTAGTTGCTACACATTTCTTACCATTTCATTTACCCAGCTAGTAGCTTCTACTAGCGCTCAATCTATTGCTGATATTTCAGGTGAGGATGTGGTAGCTACTGCTGGTCTAGGCAATAATGAAGCAAAAATTGTAACTTTGACTCCTAGATGGTGGAGTTTTCGTCAATCTTCCTCACCCGACAAATGTACTCGCGCAAATCAAGGAACTATCAAGACCACTTACACAGTTAACTGCGCTGCAAAGTCCATACATTCCCGCAATGAGTTTGGCTCTGGTGTTCAGGATGTTGTTCCTGGCGAGATTGCCAACTCCAACTTTCGCGCTATTGGTATATATGACTATGCTTGCAGAACTAACTACTCTGAGGGATGGGCAACCATAACGATTAAAAAAAGGTAATAACAATAATTTTTATTAGCTCACTGGGAGCAACACCGATGAAAAGCATTGAAGATTACTTATTCTTATTATGTAGGCAACACGCAGATGATTTGGGAGTTAACTCGGCAAAAGCAAATAATTGAGAAAACTGTTCGCAAGGTTCGTGAGGGAATTGGTTCTGGAGTTTGGAAATTTAGCTTGAAGACCTCCGATAACATTGGTTCTGGTGATATTAATGAAGTCTATGTCATAGACGGTAAAGCATCAAGTGGCGAGTATGACGAGGTGAACCTTAGATTTGAGTCAAAACGTTCGCTCGTAAATTGTGAAGACCCAGCGTCTCGCAGTTGGTGCTTTTCGTCCAATCTAAAACAATTACCTCAAGAAGATCCATTTGTCTTTAAGGGCGGACTCGATGGTGTAGCGATGCAGTACGGTGATTACTATCCAGAAGAAAAGGAGATTTTGGAGTTGGTTAAAGATTCCATAGTCGTTCTTGAAGAAGCACAAACCTCTTACGATCTCCAAGATATAGACAATGCAGGAGAGTAGCGGAATGTGGGTAGCAAAACTAAAAGTCCGAATAATTGGGCTTGCGTCTGTGTCAAACGAAAAGTAAAATCTGTCCAAACAAATGGCGCACCCTATAAAGTCCAATTTTCCTTATTAAACGGCGATCGCCACCGCATCACCACGTCGAATCGTACCGCCCTGCAAGACATTGGCGTAAATACCGATATGACCGCCATTGTGCTTGACGGCGGTGTGGAGAATTTCGATATCTCTGGGTAGTTCGCCCTGGGGCATGGTAGTCATGACGCAGCGCGGACAAGGTTCAGTAATTTTCAGCCGTACCTCGTTGCCGATCGCCAAGGTTTTGCCTACCCATTCATTCTCTACAAATCCGGTGGCATCATTTGCAGCGCCAATCACTAAATTGGGGCGAAACCGCCGAGTTTCAAACCGTGATGTGGGAGTAAGAGACTGCAACTGATTGAGTGTCGCCGTTGTCAGCAAATGCACAGTAGCCGCATCAAAAAAAGTGCTAGGTCGAATTAAGGCGTTTGTTTCGGCATTGCCATCTGGTAAACCTTCAATATCTGGTGTGTACATTTCAATGCTGGGAGTTTCAGGGGCGACGGTTTCTAGCTTCACCTCGCGCCCGAATGTCCGTGAGAGAACTCGATTTATATCCGCCGCATTACCCATGATACTTGCTCCATCTGGCAAGGTAATCTTCACCTGCGAAGGCAGATTGAGCGCAGCGCGGCAGTCGAATAAAATGCCCCACTTGCGCGGTAATTTAGCGCTGATAATTTTGCCTGTTTCCGCATCTACCAGAGCGTAAGCGCGATCGCCCCACAAGCCATTTTGCGTAACCTCAGTAGCGTTAAGTTCTTCGCCCATCATCGACTTTACCGGATAGCGCCACAGTGAAACGAGTGAGCCAACTATTGATTCATCCGCCATAACTGAACCTCTAACATCTGCAATCGTAAAACCATAGCATAAGCAAGAGGAATTAAGTGTTCGCTGCATACGAATCTTTAGGGTAGCGACATTGCTTAGGCTTTCTGGTTTGCAGGCAGTTTTGATTACCCGGACTCAGGGCTTTTGGCAGAAATAGAGTTTTCAAATTGGGATTTAAAAGTTAGAGTTGTTTCCGACTGATACCTGAAAAAGTTTAATTTTACTTTTGAGTATTTGTACTCATTGTAAAAGTGAGATGCTTTTGGCAAAATGCCTATGTTACGACCCATATTAGATTTTACTGAATTAAAAACCGCTATAAACATTTACACTGAATAAATAATGCCTTGGCAACCTCTAAATAAGTATTGCTGGGATTTTTGGTTTGTCTACAAAGAGCCAAATCTGCACGTTTTTTACCTCCAAGCAAATCGGCTGGCTTGTGCTTACATTGCCGAGCGGCGGCATAATCTTTCATCAATTGGTCATGCCATTCTTACTGATTTTGGTTGGCAAGAATCACTTCAAGACCCTGCCTTAGCAAGACGGGAGGGTCACTGGGATGATGTTTCCATTTGGACAGGCAGCATTATTGAAAAAGAAGGTTGCTACTATATGTTCTACACGGCGCGATGCTCTAAAGACCAATTTGTACTAACCGCTCATGAGCGGCGACAACCGCAAAATATTGGTGTTGCTCAGTCAGACAATCTGCTCGTCTGGCAACGGACATCAGCATCAAAGGAAAACCCTATTATCCCTAATCCTGGACTGGGTAGTGAATTTGATGGCGTTAGCTGGCGCGACCCTTATGTAATTAAAGATGCTACAGACGGGCAGTTTTATGCTTTTATCTGTGCTTGTCCAAGTGATGCGCCAACGGATGCGGGTGGTGCTG
>CAJQOK010000558.1 GCA_905479905.1 uncultured Aliterella sp. | reverse complement strand
GCTGGAACCTTAAAAACGCCCAGTTTAGATCAGATTTTACCCCTCTAGACTCCTCTTGCCCTTGTTATACTTGCAAAAACTTTACCCGCGCTTATTTGTGCCATTTAGTGCGAAGTCAAGAAATTCTTGCTTATACTCTCCTCAGCATTCATGACGTGACCGAATTAATTGGTTTTACGCAAAAAATTCGCGACAGTATATTAGCAAATCGCTTTACTACCGACTTTCAATACTGGCTTACTCCCCAAATCGAGGAGAGTTTATTAAACGAGTAGCTCCCTTGGTAAGCGCTTTCGTGTTAAAATTCATTTCAATTCTTAAAGCTGCGAAAGTAGAGATACATAGAGATGGAAGCTGCACTAATCCTCGCAAAACTCCCCGAAGCCTACGCGATTTTTAATCCTTTAATAGACGTTTTACCAATTATTCCAGTATTTTTCTTGTTGCTGGCGTTTGTTTGGCAAGCAGCAATTGGTTTTAGATAATTTTTTTCTAAGCTAATATTTTTAGGACAGACTTTTAGCCTGTCCTATTTTTTTTACATTGACATTGCTTTTTGAAAAGCTGGACGCTCTCCAAGGCGCTGCATATAGTTCATCACTTCTGGGTAATCACTCAAATCTAGCTTTAGTAGCATCGGAATGTATGCCAGTATTGAACCTACTGCAACATCAGTAACACCAAACTCTTTACCCAGTAAGTACGGTTGCGATGCCAAAATCTTGTCAAGCGCCGTTAATAGCCTGGACATTTCACGCTCTCGATGGGCTTCGATAAAAACTCCGATGAATAAAGTAGAGTTAGCGAACGAAATCCATTGATTTATTGTTGCCAGTTGCTCTCCAGAAAAAGTAGTTTTATCGTACTTTTGGGCTAAATAAAGCAAAATTGCTCCTGATTCCCATAAAGAAAAATCCCCATCGGCGATCGCCGGGACTTTTCCCATCGGGTTAATGGCTAAAAACTCTGGCTTAAGATGTTCTGATGCTTGCATATCTAACAGCACAAACTCATAAGGAATTGCTAATTCTTCTAGATACCACTGGACAATTGAAGCTCGGCTACGTGCGCCCCCGTAAAGTTTTATCACAGTTACAGCACTTTATGAGTATGAGAGTGTTGTTTTACATTGTCATCGGTGGTAACTGTGCGGCTCATATTTAATACTCGTTTGCGCTCAATAGAGTATTTAAAGTCATCGCGGGTTGTACCTAGGGGAATATGAGTTGTCGCTACATCCCGACGCTTGTAAGTCCGCGCGGCGGCGATCGCTCTAAAAACAAATTCATCGGCAAATTGCGCCGAATCAGGGAATCCGGCAGGTTTTTGGGGTAACTGGGTCACAACATCGCCGATAGTTGTAGCAAAGGCAAGTTTATAAGACGTGGGAATACCTTTAACAATAGCTTCCAAAGCCGCAGAGGGGATCGGCTCAATTACTTCAACTTCATGAACTTCGCCATCTTCTTTAACAAAGCAAGTTGCCAAACCAACTACAAGATAATCATCGGCGGCTAAATCTGTAGCTTCATCTAACAAGGTATTGGGCATAAAAATATTTTTGTCAATGGGACGCTCTTAGTTGTTGCATTGTACCAACTTGTCTAAAGACTTAGCTTTTACTGCTAACTCTATTTGTAGGATTGAACCAAGGATTGATGAAGTATAAGTTATAGCCTGCTAAATTATAAATTATGTATTTAATATTAACTTTTGGTAACTTTCTTAAATAAACACCGATGATAATTGCAAGCCACTTGACAAACTAACACAACTGCCCCAATGTAACCGCAGCAAAAATTATAAGTTGAGTTTATTGAGCTACTGCTCATAATTATAAAAAAATGAATCCTCAAATCCTCGCATCTCTCCCCGATTGTTTTCCCCGCCCTTATCCCTTTGACCTCAGTGGTGAGCAAATTATCCCCGAAAATTTGTCCCCAGACTTATTACCTGATCGCTGTTTGCGCTCTTATGGTAAGGAAAAAGCCAAGCTTGGCGATTATCCGAGCGCGATCGCTTCCTTGAGTCATTTGATTGATCGCCATCCCGATAATGCGATCGATTACAACAATCGGGGGCTAATCTACTTTCAAAGTGGTCAATTGCTCAAAGCGATCGCTGATTACGATAAAGCAATTCAACTCAACCCTCAACTAGCTAGTGCTTACAACAACCGAGCTAACTACTACGCGGTTTCTGGTAGTCCAAATTTGGCAATTTGTGACTATGATCGGGCTTTGGATCTCAACCCTAGTCATGTCCGCACCTGGATTAATCGGGCTATTACCTGGCGAGACTTAGGACAGTACGCTGAAGCAGTAGAAGACTTAGAAATTGCTGCCTTATTCGGTCAACTCCAAGGTAATATCTACGCAGAAAGAGGACGTACTTACCACCTATGGGGTGATTGGAATTTAGCAATTTCCGATTATCGGCGAGCTTTAGCCTACCTCCCTCTTAGTCAAGATTCAACGGGGGAGCTTGCTAATTATCGTTTGCGATCGCAAGTTGAAACTTGGTTGCAACAGTTGCTTAGTTTTTAAAAAACGAGCTAAAAGTCTTTTGATAGTATCCGATAGTTGCACTCTGGCTTAGAAACGGCAGCTTGGGAGATATTACCCCTTTTTAGGGGGGTTAGGAGATTTCTGTTGAAATACAAGTTACCAACTATAGCTGCTAAAATCTTCCTTATTTTTTCACAAAAAATACTGGGCGTTGTCTTGGGTCTACGCGACTACTTTGCTCTGCCATAATTTTTTTAGCCTGCTCTGGAGCGAAGGAGCGATTAAAATCTGTTTGCAAGTCGGCTACACGACTTTCTGTTTGCTTCACTTCTGTAGAGATTTCCTGTAATTTCGCCTGTTGAGAAATATTGTAAGGCAACAATTTTACTAAAGCTGACACTGCTCCTACAACCAATGCCATGTTGACAACTAACTTAGCTGTATTTTCCAGTGCCATTCCCCGGTAAGGATGCAGACGGCTGCGTTGGCGGGTTTTTCTTTTTGGTGCTAGAGGCGCTACAGTTTCTAGTGGTTGTCTAGGTTGAAGGGCATTCATATTTAATAGTCACTAGGGGAATACTAATCTTTATTTTTTCTTCAGATTATAAAATACAACACTACTTAGCCCCAACATTCTAAGCTGGACTATTTGTTTGCAAAACACCTAAGCAGCGTACCATAAGTATTTCATTTGACCATCAGTATTATTAATTCTTTACAAAAAAGCTGATAAATTTTTACTTCCGCTACTGGGTAATCTAAAAATAAGTTCCAGGGTAGCTTACTTGTGTTTCCGGGCAAGAGGAGGTTAGGTTTATTAATATATCTACATATTTTTTACCTAAACTCATGCTACGTCAAACTTCATTGGGATCCCTCGGTTTAACTATTGGTGGTGGCTTAACTATTGTTGGATTTTATGCTTATTTTTCCGGTAATCCTACCCTAAACTTGGTAGGTTTTTTCTACGGCATTCCGTTGTTATTAGGCGGGTTAGCTCTAAAGGTGTCGGAATTAAAACCCGTACC
>CAJQOK010000557.1 GCA_905479905.1 uncultured Aliterella sp. | reverse complement strand
TCAGTAATGGTACGATTTAGCAATTCTCATATTCGTTTTGGTACATTTGAGCGACTTCATCATCTCAATCGTCCAGACCTAACTCAAAAGCTACTAGACCATGTAATTGAATATTATTATCCAGATATTCACAATAAACCCGACCAATACGTACTTTTTTACGCCCAATTAGTCGCCAGAGTTGCCAAATTAGCCGCGCAATGGATGGCGGCAGGTTTTTGTCATGGCGTATTAAATACCGATAATATGTCAATTACGGGCGAAAGTTTTGATTATGGCCCTTATGCTTTTATTCCTAGCTACGATTTGGAATTTACAGCCGCTTATTTTGACCATTACAGGCGCTATAGTTACGGCAATCAACCAGATGTTTGTTGCACAAATCTAGAAGCGTTGCAGCAGCCCTTAGCCGCCGTTATTGACATTGATGCTATGGCGGAAGGATTAGCAAAATTCTACGAATACTATCAACTTGAATACAAGCATTTGATGTTGAAAAAGCTAGGGTTTACAAGTCCAAGCTTCCCCCAATCAAACGAGTTATTAGAAGTAACAATTCAACTGCTGAAAGATACTCAAATTGGTTATCATGACTTTTTTACTCAGTTGCGAGAAAGGTTTACACCTAGCTGGAGAGAGCAAGCATTAATATTTAACTTTGGGGAACTTCCAGCAGAACTTTTATCAAAATGGCAAAACTTGTATCAACAAAGCTTGTCAAATTTACCTATTGATGAGATGGAAAAAGTAACCCAACAACTACAGCAAAGTAATCCTAAAACAGCTTTACTTCGACCTATTATAGAATCAGTATGGGAATTTATAGCTAACGAAGACAATTGGCAACCTTTTAATGAATTAGTCAAGCGATTGCAAGCGGGAGAGTAAACAACTATAAACCACGATTTTTAAAAGGTTATTCTCTAGTCTTTTTCTTCTAACTAATATTAAATTTTCCCCCCTTTTTCAAGGGGGGTTGGGGGGACCTCAAATACCTCTAAATTTCCCGTTGCATTTGAAAAACTTTAGGCAATCCCCACCAAGGAACATTAGGATGCTCGTGGTGTTCGTAATGATAACCAAAGTGATAGCAAGTAATAAACGATAACCAAGTTGGGAGAGGATTTGTTTGAGCGCAATGAATATTTTTATACCCTCCACTTGGCTCTTTATGGGGTGTAAATGTACCAAAATAAAATAGTTGCACTGAGCTTAAAATTGAAGGGATAACCCAAAACAAAGTTAAGTTTTTTTCAGGAATATGCAAAGTAAAAAGAATGACATTATATAAAGCCATTAATGATAATAACCGCGTCCAACTCCAATAACGCAGCATAAAATTAAAGTACCAAGCAAAAAAGTTTTTATGCTTGCTATTGTGAAAATCTGGATCTAATTCGCTGGCTGGATTGTGATGATGAAGCCAATGTTTTTTCTGCAACTTTTCGTAGGAAAAAAGCGCATACAAACCCACCGATAAAGCACCAATAAAGTTATTTATTTTGAGATTACTCGGAAATACGGCTCCGTGCATGGCATCATGAGCAGTAATAAATAAACCTGTATAAAGAAATGTTTGTAAAACTATTAGTGGTGAAAGCAATAAATTATTAATTCCTGATACATCAACAGACATTAATAAAATTAAGCTTGATGCCCATATCCCAATAATGGCAAAAGCTACGATAAGCCCACCATACAAATTTTTACTACTTACCATTCGCGTATTTTCTTAATTGCCAGATAAATTTTATCACTTTATTATCCTATCTTGACAGCCGTATCTAATTGTCTGCCTTGGGGTACAATCGCGTTCCATTTTTACAAACTAACTATACCAAGCTGCTAAATAGTTGAATATGTAAAACTTATTTAATGTTTGCTGAGTATAATACTTTCAAATTCAACAATCAGTTTTTGAAGTTATTTTTTGCCTAAGCGCTGCTAGTATATAACGAAAGTATACAATTTGCAATAAATCGCCTAAAAATTGAACTCATAATTAATAAAATCTCAATTAAATATCAGCTTACCTAATTAATCAATCTACGGCTCTAAAATTTCTACCAAGGGAGAGAGGTAGAAAAAAAGTTAAAAATCCTTATATAGAGGTAAGCAAAACAAATATTTTTATAACTATGATTCCTACAGTTTTAATTACTGGTGCTTCCCAAGGCATAGGCAAAGCAACCGCACTTTTATTTGCTCAAAACGGTTACAATCTGGTATTAGCATCTCGCCGAGTAGAGCCTTTAACTGCTACAGCGCAAGAAGTACAAGCTTTAGGTCAGAAAGTTTTAAGCATACCTTGCGATGTCAAAGATCCGCAACAAGTAGCTAATTTAGTCAATAAAGCCTTGGCAGAATATGGCAGTATTGATGTGCTAATTAATAATGCAGGTATTTATAGTTCGGGAACTGTAGAAGATTTTTCGTTAGAAGATTGGCATCAAACTATAGATACAAATTTGTGGGGATATATTCATACAATTCACGCTTTACTGCCTTCTATGCTCGCTAGAGGTAGCGGAACCATAGTAAATTTAGTTTCTATAGCTGGTAAAGTGCCTATTGCTTATTTAGTTCCTTACTCTACTAGCAAATTTGCGCTTACGGGTTTAACCGAAGCAATGCACTCGGAATTGAAGCCTAAAGGTATTCATGTCTGCGGGATTTATCCGAATGTAATCAAAAGTAGCTTGATGGAACGAGCAATTTTTCGGGGAAAAGACGAACAAGACGCCGAGGCGCGGCGAAATCAACTCAACCAAGTAATAAGCACTCCTGTAGTAGAAAAGCCGGAGGATGTAGCCAAAGCAATTTGGGACGGAGTAAAAAATCAGCGTTCCGAAGTTTTGGTAGGTTCGGCTAATGTCGCAAAAGCAGCTTACGGAGTGTCTCCTGGATTGATGCAGTGGGTGTTTAGACAAGGTTTTAAGCAAAAAACTTAATGCACCTATTCAATTAATCAACTCTTTGCTTTGCTCAATTATGGTAGCAATTAAGCCCGTCCACCCTGTTTAATGACTTGCGCCTAGCCTTGCACCATTATCACTATACAATGTAAATTTTTTCCTAATATGTGATTATTAGCGATCGCTTAGGAGTCTATGCCTTAATCAAGATAAAATGACTCCATTTAGGCTCAGTATTGATATGAAGTTAAATCAGTTGATTGCAGTATTGCAGTCTGTTAAAGCAAATGCCAGTAAAAGTAAAACTGAGGTATACCAACTCTGTCAGAAAAATACATTGTTTCAAGGTTTGAGTCGAACTTATCAGTCGAGGGAAGAAGATGGATTTATTTATCCTCCTGAATCGCAAAAATTGACACTAAAGGCGGATGAATTGGTTGAAAAATTTGTCCAGTCTTGCTCTGAATTTTTGGACTTGGCAGCAACTCAAGACTATGCCAATACAGAAGCTAAGGCAACGATTGCCATAGATGGACAAACTATTATTGCGGATGTCCCTGTTTCCTATCTATTATTTCTTGAAAAGCAACTTCAGGATATGAAAACGTTTATTGCGGCATTGCCTGTACTTTCTATAGACAAAGACTGGCAACACGACCCCAATCGCAGTTGCTATGTTACCAGTCCTAAAGAAACTGTAAAAACTAAAAAAATTACTGATTTTGTGGTTGCTTACGAGGCAACCGAGCATCACCCCGCTCAAATCAAAGAAGTTTCTAAAGATGTTGTAGAAGGAATTTGGAGCTTGATTGAGTTTTCCGGGGCGCTGCCTCAAGATCGTGTGAATCTGATGATACGGCGCGTAGATATACTGCAAAAAGCTGTTATTCAAGCTAGAGAAGCGGCAAATAGTCAAGAAGTACAGCAGCGACAAGTTGCCAATGCTATTTTTAGCTATCTATTTGCCAAGTAGATTATACTGAGCCTAGAGTACAAGTTCATTTTTAGCTCAAGGGTGAATGCAGGTTCAAATCCTGTCCCCCAGTCGATCTGGGGGTAGGCAAATTGGTAAAGCCGCTCCGGGCATCAATCTCAAAATCAAGTTCAAGTTATTGCTCTAAGTTCCTTTGTAAATACTCGCTACCTGGCTCGACCTTTGCCGGACAAGGTTTGTGAGACATGGGTTCAAATCCCATCCTCTGCTTTGATTATGCGGAGGTAGTTTAGCGGTCAAACCTCACAACATCAGATTGATTCGGCAAAAACTGGAAATTACAAGACAGAATTAGCGTTATAAATCTTTCCCGGCATTCAGGATACGAGTGCCGGGTTTTTAACAACTTAAACTTTTTGCAATTTGCATTCATCTGACGAATTTACTAAAGATTGCGCCTAACTACTTTATAGCAAAGCTTCCCACCAGTGACGATTAGTAAGATACCATTGCACAGTACGACGCAAACCGTCTTCCATTGTTGTTGTTGGTGTCCAACCTAGCTGATTTTTAATTTTACTTGCATTAATTGCATACCTAAAATCGTGTCCTGGTCGATCTTTAACGTAGGTAATTAATTGATTGCTAGGATTTATCGGTATCTCCGCCAATTCATCCATTAATATACATATTTTATTCACTAAATCGATATTTTTAATTTCATTATTGCCGCCAATATTGTAAGTTTCGCCAGGCTTACCGCGCTCAATTACCGCTTCTATTGCCGTACAATTATCGCCGACATAAAGCCAATCGCGGACATTTTGTCCATCGCCATAAATAGGCAAATTTTTACCTTGCAAAATATTGAGGCAGATTAAAGGAATTAACTTTTCGGGATATTGAAACGCACCATAGTTATTAGAGCAATTAGTAACAATTGTATGCAATCCATAAGTGTGAAAATAAGCTCTTACTAAGTGGTCGCTACCAGCTTTAGAAGCAGAGTAAGGACTATTTGGAGCATAAGGCGTAGTTTCAGTAAAAGCAGGTTCGGTAAGACTCAAACTACCATAAACTTCATCAGTAGAAATATGCAGAAATAGAGCTTTATTTACAACTTTTGCCGTTTCTAAGTATTGACGAAAAGCCTCTAATAAGGTAAAAGTTCCTACTAAGTTTGTTTGAATAAAAGTTGCAGGTTCGAGGATAGAACGATCAACGTGAGACTCTGCCGCCAAGTGAATGATTGTATCGATATTTTCTGATATTAGTAGTCTGTCTACAAGAGCGCGATCGCCTATATTTCCCAGCACAAAAGAAAAATTAGGATTTTTCTCTAAACTTTGCAAATTATGCTTATTTCCAGCATAAGTAAGCGCATCTAGCACAATAAGGCGATCGCCTGGGTGAACTTCGCACCAATAGCGGACAAAATTCGCGCCAATAAATCCCGCTCCGCCAGTTACTAATAACCGACGCATTTATTTTTATCCTCTCTGT
>CAJQOK010000556.1 GCA_905479905.1 uncultured Aliterella sp. | reverse complement strand
TATTTGTTAGGTAAAGGAGATTTGCTTTATGGCGCTTCTTTGCAACGGTTGCAGAGTTTGCTGGCTACAAATATTAATTTAGGATAATTTGGAAATATTAGCAATGAGCGAAACTAAAAGCATCGCCTTAATTAATTTGCCGCAATGCTCGAACAATTAACCGATTGAATCCCATTGCTAGAAATACTTACATCTACTGTACCGTTAGCAAGGCAATTAGTAACGTTATTTCCATTTCTAATTATTAAATCACGAGCAAGAGTACAACTTTCAAATTGTCCTTTCTCGTCAAAAGAGATAGAGTTTTTTTGTAGACACGCAAAATAATTGTTGCCCAATCCAATATTTGCATCAAAACTTAAAACACAACTAGCCAAAGAGCCATTTGAATGGTTATTCGCTGTGTTAGCTTCGCAAGAAACGGCGGCAAAAGCTGATTGAGGTATGGTAGTAATAGAAATCAAACTTAAAGCTGATATAGCTACTTTTAGGAGTTTTGACATATTCTGACCAAGTAAATTAATTTATTACTTGTCTATTTTCGGCTTTAACTACTGCTAACCGCCTCCGCATTACTACGGTAGCTAAGATAAAGTTTTGGCGATCGCACTTTAGCAGGATAAAACACTATTATTAAGTATTAATCTAAGCTAAAATCGCTCAGTAAAGCTAATTGATCGGGTGCAGTAATTACTACTTGCCAACTTCCATCCCCTAGTCTTTTTGGTATTACATTTTTCAGTTGTACGGATTGATCTACTGCATTTATAGGATTAAGGGGAATTTGATTGAGAGTTTGTCTCGACACCACTATTCTATAAACTTCCTTGGCTGGCGTTATTACTTTAAACTCTATACTTTCTGAGGTTAATACTGTATATTCTGTAACTTGTCCTTGAATAGTCTTTTGTTGCTGATTTTGTTCTTTGCAAAACACATTTACGGTTTTTTCTAAACTAAGCGAATTTACCTTAAACTCAGGACAACTTAATATTGATTCTGTTCTAACGATAATTTTTTTCAACTCATTATAATCAGGTATTTTTCCCACTCCGTAGTTAGCTTTGGCGCGGATTTCTCCTGGTGCATTTAATAGTATATCGTTAATTTTTCCTCTATCCTCCTGAGATAATTTAGGAGATAAATAAACTCCCGCACCCGGAATAGCTTTACTAATATGAATTATTCTTAGTTGAGAATCATCTTTAATTAAATCGTACCTACTAGAGGCAATATCAACTTGTCCTGATTTAACTAATTCTCTAGCTTTTGTAGGACTATAACCTGTTCCTATACGCAATGATTTGCCGTACAAAGTATAAATTGGTAAATGAAATGTAGGGGCAGATTCGGGGCTTCCTAAAGCAATAGTAGTATTTGAATTGATATCGGCAATAGATTGAATATCACTATCAGCGCGGACATACAAAGCCGCTCGATAATAAGGATTATCAGGGTACATTGTAGCTATACCAAGATAATTGTTGTCTTCTGCTACAATCGAAAAAATTGGCGATCGCGTAAAGGCAATATCCCACTCTTTATTAGCAATACGCTGAGAATTTTGCCTGTAAGGTGTATTTCGATCAATCTCAACTTTAAGATTAAGTTTGTTTTGCAAATAAGTGGCTAGAGTATCGTAATTATCCGTCTTTGGTGGGCTGGCTATCCCAATTACTAATGGCGTTACCAACAAATTTTTGTAACAATTATTCCCAACTCTTTTCTCACTTTTGTTAGAGCAAGGTTTATTTAATTGCCAGATTTTAAATATACTGCCACTAATAGCTAACGCGATCGCTAAACTAATCGCAGACAAAATTAATACTTTATTTTGACTTTTAGAAAGTAGTTGCATTTTTTAGCAGGACAAAATACTGTTTAGTCGGTAATCTACTAAGGTTTAATTGCGTTTACCTACTTATTATATAAACTCAACTCAACTTTGCCGTCTCCATCAACTTCGCACTAGAGTAGTATTTTAGGCAATTCATAAAACAGTGATGCACGTAGCAAACAAATTGTCAAGCAGTTGGGCAAAAGCTATTTCAAAACCCGCAACAGAATTTACTGCAACAAAGTTACCGATTATTTCTGGTAGTATACCCCACAGTTTGCGGGGCAAATTGTACCGCAATGGGCCAGCAAGGCTAGAGCGTGGCGGTATTCGGGTGGGACATTGGTTTGATGGCGATGGCGCAGTTTTAGGGGTAGATTTTGGCGATGAGGGCGCAACCGGAACTTATCGTTACGTGCAAACGGCAGGCTATGAGGAAGAAGAAGCGGCGGGTAAATTGCTTTATGGCAACTATGGCATGACGGCTCCCGGTGCAGTTTGGAATCAATGGCGTAAACCAATCAAAAATGCGGCTAATACGTCGGTTTTGGCTTTACCTGACAAACTTTTGGCATTGTGGGAAGGTGGAAAACCTCACGCAATGGATTTGCAGACTTTGGCAACAAAGGGAATGGATAGTTTAGATGGGCTTGAAGACAACTTACCCTATTCAGCCCATCCTAAGCGCGATTTTAAGACGGGAGAAATATTTAATTTTGGTGTAAGTCCTGGCAAAAACTCGATTTTAAATGTTTATAAGAGCGATCGCACAGGTAAAATTATTAAAAAATCCGCAACAAAGCTTGATGGCGTACCTCTAATTCATGATTTTGTTTTAGCGGGGCAGTATTTGGTGTTTTTTGTACCACCAGTGCGCGTAAACCCATTACCAATGTTATTAGGATTGAGCAGCTATAGCGAGGCTTTGCAATGGCAGCCAAAACTAGGCACGCAATGGCTAGTTTTTGACCGTGACACCCTAGAGTTAGTTAATCGCGGCGAAACAGACTCATGGTATCAATGGCACTTTAGCAACGGCTATGTGGATGATAGCGGGGCGATCGTTGCGGGAATGGTACGTTACGAAGATTTTGTAACAAACCAGTATCTTAAGGAAGTTGCCACCGGGGAAACTTGCAGCGCCGCTAAAAGCACATTATGGCAAGTCAATCTAAATCCTGATACAGGAGTAGTAGCCAACGAACAAATTTTAGATCATCATTGCGAATTTCCCGTAGTACCACCCCAGCAAGTAGGAAAACAAGAAAGTTATACGTACTTATCGTTACATCGTCAGGGAATCGAGCCAAGCATTGAAATATTTGGGGCGATCGCACGTTTTGATTCTAAAACTGATACGCTTACCATTGCTGATATGGGAGAAAATCGTTATCCCAGTGAACCAATATTTGCGCCAAATACTGAAAACCCTAATACTGGTTGGATAGTAACCGTTGTCTACGATGGGAATACAAATAAAAGTGAAGTTTGGGTATTAGATAGCGAAGGATTGGATAGGGAACCTATTTGCAAATTAAGCTTACCTAGCGTGATTCCGCCAAGTTTTCATGGTACGTGGCAGTCTGCGTAAAGTTTAATGAGGATTTTGCTTAATAATGTCGCGTCTGGGCGCTGTACTCGGTAAAAATATATTTGCGTCTCAACGCTCCGTAATACCGTTAAATTAAAATATTTTATGGCTTACTACTGGTTTAAAGCATTTCATATTGTCGGTTTCGTCGTTTGGTTTGCTGGATTATTTTACTTAGTGCGGCTTTTTATCTATCACGTTGAAGCTAACGCCGAACCGGAACCTGCAAAAACAATTCTCAAAAATCAATATCAATTGATGGAGAAAAGGTTATATGGCATCATTACCACCCCAGGAATGCTAGTTACAATTGCGATGGCGATCGGACTTGTAACAACCGAACCAGATGTTCTCAAACAAGGTTGGTTGCATATCAAATTAGCGTTTGTGGTGCTTTTGCTTGGCTATCATCACTACTGCAAACGGCTGATGAAGCAGCTAGAAAAAAATGAATGTACTTGGAGTGGTCAACAATTGCGGGCATTTAATGAAGCGCCTACTATATTGCTAGTTGCGATTGTAATGTTGGCTATCTTTAAAGACAATTTACCTACAGACCTTACAGCTTGGGTAATTTTTGCGATGATTATCGCTATGGCAGTAACGATTCAACTTTACGCTAAAAAGCGCCGCTTAGATAAAGAAAGAGTATTGGCAGAAATCCCCCAAGAATAAGCAATAATCGATTACTAGCCAAGGGTTTGCACTCTTGGCTAGATGATTTGCGAGTGTTAATCGTGAAAACTGACACAATTTTCTATCAATTATTCCAAACATTCCCCGCCGCATTTTTTCAACTTATTGAGCAGCCTGCTTTAGCAAATAGTGGCTATGAATTTACGTCCACAGAAATTAAACAACTAGCTTTTCGGCTAGATGGGTTGTTTTTGCCTAGGGAAGACTCTACAGAAGAACCAATTTACTTTGTAGAGGTACAGTTTCAAACCGATAAAAGAATTTATCATCGCTTGTTTGGGGAAATTTTCTTGTATCTTTCTAAATGCGATCGCCCTAATGACTGGCGCGCAGTAGTAGTATTTAAGCAAAGAAGCTTAGATCCTGGCAACCTCCCGCAATTTATTGAGTTGCTGACAAGCCAAAGAGTGAGGCGAGTTTATTTAGATGAGTTAGGTGAAGTTTCCGAGCAATCAATCGGGGTTGGTATAGTTAAATTAGTAGTAGAAACCAAGAAAAAAGCCGTTAATTTAGCTAAAGAGCTATTTAATCGAGCCAACCAAGAAATTGTTGATGAAGCCCTAAGAAAGGGAGTTGTAGCATTAATTGAGAGAATAATACTGTACAAACTACCAGAACTTACACCCAAGGAATTAGAAGCTATGTTTGGACTAGATGAATTAAAGAAAACTCGGTATTTTCAAGAAGTTACAGAAGAAGCTAGACAGGAAGGCTTAAAGCAAGGAAAACAAGAAGCTATCCCCAACTTGTTGAAGCTTGGCTTAAGTGTAGAACAAGTAGCGGGAGCGTTAAACTTGCCTGTAGAGCAAGTTAGGCAAATAGCAAGTGCGATCGCCTAATTAATACAGCACGGTTACTTTTATAAATAAGTGCGATCGCATTTCCTAGCTTAAGATTTGTTTTTACTCTACGGTACTAAACCATTCGGTTACACCATCAGAAATTGCTCTTGCTAATTTTTGCTGTTCTTGCTTGTTAGTAATCCATTCAAACTCTGTTGGATTAATCATAAAACCTAGTTCCAACAACACCGAGGGTGCAGTAGTGGGACGGGTTAGAGCTAAGTTATTCCAATAAACGCCATAGGAAGGACGATCCAGCTTTTTGACTAAATAATTG
>CAJQOK010000555.1 GCA_905479905.1 uncultured Aliterella sp. | reverse complement strand
TAGCGCCGAAACAGAGCCAATTTGCCCTGTTTGTTCGCTGAGACGAATAATTGCGTTTGCTATTTCATTGACTTGCTCTTTAAGCGTAGTCATGCCTTTAAGAGTTTGCTGCACGGCTTGGGTTCCGTCTTCCGCCAGGTTTAGAGCCTGACTTGCTCCGGCGGCGGAAGCCTCCGCTTGTTCTGCCGATTGCCGAGAAGATGCGCCCAGTTCGTCCACAGTGGTAGTAGTTTGATTAACAGAACTTGCTTGCCCAGATACAGTGCGCTCCTGTTGTTCAACGGTAGCGGCGATTTCTGTAGAAGAAGATGCGATGGAGCTTGCAATGCCTTGAATTAATTTAGTAGTCCGATTGGCAAACAATACCGCAAGCCCACTCGCAATTAACGCTGTTAATCCCGTACCCAAAATTAGATTTAGCAGTAATTGACCTTCCCCTGCATAAACCTTTGCTGTATCCTCAGCTAAAAGCACACCCCAGTTAAGATCGGGCATTCCCTGGACTTGAGTAGCAGGAGCGTAAGATATAAGTTGTTGATTTTTATCAATTTGGTCTGTATCTACGGCACTTGCTACCTTGTTATTTTTCTGCAAAGTAGCAAACTCTTTAAAATCTTTTTTCGCATCTCGACCTATTTGATTTTTTTCTTCTGCTGCAAAAAAGTTACCATCAGCATCAATTAAATGGTATTCCGATGCTGCGGTTTGGTTGCTCGCTGACAAAGTAGCAGTAGTGCCTTTAACAATTAAATCTAAGTTATCTACAGGAATTCGGGTTCGCACCACACCAGTTATTTTGTTAGTGTTGACGTTAACAATTGGTGCGGCGAGAAAAATATAATATTTACCGTTCAGCTTAGACTTTCTGGGCGGCGCAACTACAGATTGCTTAGTTTCTAGCGCCGCCTTAAAATAGTCTCGCTCTTTTAGCCCGCTAATTGCTTCTCCTGTGGTTTGCAAAATAGTTTTTCCCGTAATATCGGCAACAGCAATACTGTCATAAACCCCATAAATTTTCATGTATTTATCCAGTACAGCTTGCTTTTGCTGGGGTGTAATTCCTGCGGTTTTTTCGGGGTTTGCCAGAATTGGCAAGTTGGCAAGAACTTGAATATCTCCATTGCGCTCAAACATAAACTGCCCAACTTTATCAGCCATAGCAACAGTAAGGTTTTCTTGGGCTTGGGTAGCAGCTTGGCGGCTTCTTTGTACTGACGAAACGTAATTAGTTATCCCGACTAAAACTACCGGAATTGTGCCTAAAGCGATCGCAAAGGCAATTGCTTTTGTCCGCAAAGGTAAATTGTTTAAATTCTTCAACATGGTTTTATCTCCTTTATTAGATGAATTAGTAAGTTCTATATTTCTTCATTTACTACTAGCAATTTATTTGTTAGTAGCTTAGGTAAATCGAGAATAGTCAACATATTTTTCCCATAGGCAGCGGTTCCTTGAAAATAATCTTGATTATTTGAATTGACAGCAACAGGTAGAGAAGTTACTTCTGATGGATGCAAATACATCACGTCAAAAACTTCATCCACCGATAACCCTGCAATCAAATCTTCAATATTAACTACAATTGCTTTAACCCCATTATGGGTTTCTGCTAAAGGCATATTTAAAGCACTACGAATATCCACTAATGTCAAAATTCCTCCTCTTAAATTCATGTTGCCAATTATATGAGATGGACAGCATGGGATAGGAGCAACATTGCGGATAGTAGTAAATTCTTGAATCAACTTTAAATCGATTCCAAAATATTCATTATTTAAACCAATAACAGCTAACGGCTTTAATTCTGTAGAACTATCATCGTTAACTAACTGCCGCAAATTGTCTGCTCGTTCTCTAAAAACAACTTTATCTTTTGGGGTAGCCCTAGGACAGCAACTTGCATAGAAGTTGTTAACTAAGTTTGACTTATCTAAATCTTGGTTATCTTCTCCAATTAATGCCTCTACTGCTTCCGGGTCGCGCAACAAGTTATGATGATTTAGCAATACAACTGTGTCAGAATTGATTTTTGCTATACCTGCTACAAATCTAGAGTTAATATCTTTGACTCTCCCATAATCAAGATCGCTCTCTATTAAAACTTTGCTAATAACTTCAACTTTTTTTACGTTGTTTACAATGAGTCCTATTTGCAATCCATCGTAATCTAAAATAATTACACTATCGCTCAAATGACATTCCTTTAGCTGATTGTCTAACCGTAAGCTTAGGTGCATTATTGGGATAATTTTACCTCGCAAATTCAATACGCCTACAATGTCTTTTGGTACTCCAACAATAGTTATAAGTTCGGGGATATAAAAAATTTCTTGTACCAATAAGGCATCTATTCCATATTGCAAGTCGTGTAAACTAAAAATTATGTAAGATTTATTTTCCATTTTTGTTAGCAATGTTGTTAATTTTTGCAGCTATATTTTTAAAAGGGTAAGCTAAACTGTATTTGCATTAAACTCGTTAGCATTATTAATATGCTTTGCAACTAACTGGCATAATTGTTCTGGGTTAAAAGGTTTGATTACATAGTCCGTAGAACCAGCAAATTTACCTTTAACTTTGTCAAAAAAACCATCTTTTGCTGTCACCATAATTATTGGTAAGTTACGGAACTTAGTAATACTACGGACAGTACGGCAAACTTCTAAACCATCAATTTCCGGCATAGTGACATCCAGTAACAACAGTTCAACATCCGTACGATGTAACAACATCAACGCATCTTTGGCATTGCTCGCTATTAAAACTTGATATTGCTTTGATAGCGCCCGTTTGAGCGCAATTTGCATAATGGGACTATCATCTACAGCTAATATAATTGGTAGTTCTTTTTCAGGTATAAGTGCGCTATTATCACCAATTACTACCCAGCCAGCTTGTACCCAAGGTAAATAAGATTGGGCAACTTGAAAAACATCTTTATTCAAACCTTCGGCAATGTCAATTAAACTACGTTCTCCGTTTGCCCATTGCTCTAAATGCTTGCGGACTGCGGGATTAGTGATTTTGTCAGCAGTGCTAGAATAAAAACGTGGAATTGCCTCTACAGAGGGTATAGTAGGCGCAAAAGCAGACATTTGTTGCTGACGGTGATTCACATCGGCAATTAACTTCGCCAAATCTAAGCCATGACAATCTTCCCCATGACAAAGATCGAACTCAAAAACATGATCAAGTCGATAATGTCCGCTATGAGGTAAAACTTGTTCTAAAATTAAAACTACTTGGGTATGCACAAAAGCTTCTACTTGTTCCCAGGTAAACAAGCGCATTTTTACCAGTAAGTCTAAAAGCGCCCGAATAGAAGTTTTATTTGCTACTTTTTGAGTTGAGAGTGCGATCGCACTTTCCGACCATTCCCGATTTAATTTTTGTCCGAGAGTTTGAGCAAGCTTTTTATTTGTGGGCAAGATTGTATCGCCATAAACAATTTGACCATTCTGCAAAACTAAGACGCGCGACCTTTTTTGTTTTTGGAAATTTACCTCAGCATCTAAATACAAAACCCCACTGGCTCGATTAGTTTGGAAGGTTTTTAAAACATTAGCTAGTTGCTGCTCTTGATAGAAAGTTGAAATCATAATCCTTGGCAATAGTTCATTTAGTTAAATTTTTCTTGTAATTGTTTTTTCCAATTCTTTGCACTAAGTTTATTAATATATTGAAACGAGTTTGTAAGTCTATATGTAAAGCTACTGAAATTTAGAAACATCTAATTTTTTATCCGTATTATTACCGAAGGTTTTATGCTTCTAATCAAGGACTATTCATTAAAATCTTAGCGAAGTATTTTAATTGCTTGCTAAGGTGAGGGAGCAAGTTATAATACAATGCCTAATATTTATCTAAAGATAATTTTGTAGCAATTTATTAACTTGTACTGTTAATTCACTTACAGTATTTTTACTTGGCTCTACCAGAAAATGTGCGGGTAACTCTTTAAGTAACCCCCAAGCCGTAGTTCTCATTTTTTTTGCTTTGCTCTTGTCGCCTTCCTGTTGATAAATATCTCCAAGTTCTAAGTAGGCATTAATCGAGGTAGGCGCAAGGTAGATAATTTTTTTAAATAGCTTTTTAGCCAAACTTATATCGCCTTTTTCTTCAGCAATATGCGCTAACAAATAGTAAGGTAATGTAGATAAAGAATCTATTTCTATTGCTTGTTCACAATAAAAAGTCGCTTGTTCAGCTTTCCCTAAATTTGCCCAAGCTTGAGCAAGAAGATAACAGGCATTAAAATGAAGCGGTTGCTGCTTAATTAATTGCTCTGCTTCTTGTATGGCGACGGTGTAATCTCCCTGATGAAATAGTATTTCTGCTTTAGTTATATTGGCTGGTAATTTAACATTGCTTGGGGGTTGAGAATTTAATATTTCTCGTTTTGGGAGTAATTTTTGCAGCTTAACTAAAGTACCTTGTTCTTGATTTATATTAATTGCACGAGTTAGTAATTTTTCAGTAGCTATAGTTTTTTCTATAGGCAAATCTTCCCGTTGATAAACTAAAGATTCGGGAAAAACTTTTGTTTGCAACCTACCCGTATTTTGACCGTGCAGTTCGGCGTGTCCAGTAATTAAATAACCCCTAGAATTAAGGGTATGATAAAATTTGTCTAAGGTCGTTGCAATTGCCTTAAAATCAAAATAAATAAAAACATTACGACAAATAATAATATCCATACTATGAAGATCGACAAAGGGTTGGGGAAAATTATCTTTAATTAAATTACTCGCTCGAAATTTTACCATAGAGCGAATTGACTCTATAACTTCCCAACTTTGCTGATGGGTTTTAAAGTAACGTTTAATAAGTTCTGGTTCCACCATGCGAAAAGACCAAGAATCGTAAACTCCTTGTTGAGCTTTGGCTATAGATTCTAAGTTGATATCTGTGCCTAAAATTAAAATATGCCAATTGTGTAAGTCGGGAATTAATTCTTTAATAACAACAGCTATAGAATAAACCTCCTCCCCTGTGGAACAACCTGCGCTCCAAATTCGTAGCGATGGCTTTGAGACATTTGGCTGAGAAAGTAATTGCTTTTTTTGAGCGATTATTTCTGGTAATAAACGATTTTTGAGTAAAGCTATTTGTCCTTTATCTCGAAAAAAGTAACTTTCTCCAGTAGTTATCAAAATAGTTAGCGCTTTCCATTCGCGATCGCACGGGGTTTCTATCGAGCTATGCTTAGTATTTGAATCTAATAGTTGATAGTATTGCTCTGGAGTATTGAGCTTGAGCGCTTGCATTCGAGCAAATACTTTGTTTACTAGAGCTTGTTTATCCTGTTCGCGGATGTTCAAGCCTGTATGTCTAGCAATCAATTCAATTAAGTTTTGCAATAGTACATTATTCATGGAATACATCGCGCTATAAATTCTTGCTGATAGTATTCCCAGTCAAAACCGCAAACTAACAGTTATTAGATCAAAAGATTAGATTTTTGCGATCGCACTACGCCAGAGTACAGAAAGTTAGAACCCAATTTATCGGAAAAAATGTATATTTTCAACTAATTTGTGGCGTAGCATGGAGACTGTGGCAGTTCCTCTGCTATTGTCAAAAGCGATCACACTTTTTCCTACAAATATGACCTTAAATCGACGCAAAGTATTATTTCTACTTGGAGCAACGGGGGGAATTGTCGCCCTAAATTCTTGGCGCTCATCGGAATTAATAGATGTAGCGCTAGCTCAATCGGCTCCTAAAGGTAATATTTCTTTACCACCTCTACCCTATGACTACAAGGCTTTAGAGCCACACATTGATGCTCAAACCATGCGGTTTCATCACGATAACCATCATGCAACCTATGTCAAAAACTTGAATGCTGCTTTAGAAAAATACCCCAACCTAAAATCCCAAACTGTAGAACAGTTGTTAGCTAATCTCCAAAGCGTACCAGAGGCTATTCGCACTACCGTCCGCAACAATGGCGGCGGTCATGTTAACCATAGTATGTTTTGGAAGATCATGAAACCTAACGGCGGCGGAGAGCCAACGGGAGCGATCGCCTCGGCGATTAAGGCAAACTTCAACGATTTTGCCACCTTCAAAAAGCAGTTTAACGAAGCTGGAACTAAACGTTTTGGTAGTGGCTGGGTGTGGCTAGTAAGTGCTGATGGCAAACTAAAAATTACTACTACACCCAACCAAGATAGCCCACTAATGGATGGTAACTATCCAATTATGGGTAATGATGTTTGGGAACACGCTTATTATCTTAAGTACCAATACCGTCGCGCTGACTATTTGACAGCTTGGTGGAATGTAATTAATTGGGATGAAGTCAATAATCGTTTAGCACGAGCAAGCAAAGTTTAATTGTAAATTCTGCAAGGCTGATATTTAGGCGATCGCCTTGCAGATTAATCTAAGCTACTTGTAAAAATTGCCGTACCGACTTTAAATAAGTAATCGGATCTTCTAGCATCGGGAAATGAGCCGTATTGGGCATCAAAACAAATTCTACTTTATCGCTCAAAGATGCAGCTTGACGACCCATAGCAGGCGGAATAATTTGGTCGTATTCCCCAGCAACTAAAAGTGTGGATACCGTTAAATTTGTAAATTCCTGCGGCATAAATTTGGCAGCATTTTCACTTACCGCCGTAACCATTGTACCAATTGCGGCGGCGTAATCTGCCATTAAAAAGTCATCTAAAAACGCTTGGCGATCGCTCTTTGGAATTGAACGTTTCAAAAATCGCGCCATAAACATCCGATCAACAAAGGGAATCTTTGCCAACCACTTAGGGCGAAATTTGACTACATAACCGCCAAACTTATGAAAAGCAGCAAAGGCTTTTTCGTCGTACTCAAAAACACCGCTACAAGTCAAGATAGCTTTTTCTACCCGCTCTGGATATAGATTGAGAAATATTGTCGCCACCGATGCACCCGTCGAATGAGCGTTGAGATAAACTTTTTTTAGCTCTAATCCATCTAACAAAGCTGCCAAATCTCGCGCATACTCATCAAGCTCGTAGCTTAACTCCTCGATAGTCTCAGCTACGGGCGCTGGCAATTCCCCTAATGCCTCTGTTGCCGCCAGCACAGGTACTTTACCATTCGAGCGCCCAAAGCCCCGCATATCGTACAGCAGACAGTCAAAGTCTTTACTCAGAGCAATAGCTGTACTTTCCCAATAACGAGCCGAGCCAGCCCAACCATGAATAAACACCATTACTGGCTTAACTTTGATGTCTTCTTCGGCTTTGACCCATTCATAATAATGGTCAACACCACGAACGCAAATGTAAGGCATGATTTAAGCAGATTCTGGCTTGGGTAAGGAAGATGGATGTACGAGCAATTCCGCAGTAGAGCGTTTTTCTACCATCTCTCGTGTAATCGTACAGCAAGTAACATCTTTTCTTGAGGGCAATTCGTACATTACTTCTAGCATCAATTCTTCGACAATGGCGCGTAAGGCTCTAGCACCAGTTTTTCTGCGGTAAGCTTCAATAGCGATCGCTTTTAAAGCATCCGGTTTAAATTCTAGCTGCACATTGTCCATGTTCAGCAGCTTTTGATACTGCTTAACTAAAGCACTGCGCGGCTGAGTCAAAATTGCCACTAAAGTATCTTCATCTAATGGCTCTACTACTGCCGCTACGGGTATGCGCCCGATAAATTCGGGAATCATGCCAAACTTAACCAAATCCCCTGGTTCTAGGTTCTTCAGTACGTCCGCCGCGCGTTTTTCTTTCGATTGCCCTTCCCCTGGTTGAATAAAGCCCATTGATTTTTTACCAATGCGCTGTTCGACAACTTTATCTAAACCAACAAAAGCACCGCCACAAATAAACAAAATATTGCTAGTGTCAATTTGAATGCAGTCTTGATAAGGATGCTTGCGCCCTCCTTGGGGTGGTACATTAGCGATCGTACCTTCCAACATCTTCAATAAAGCTTGCTGTACTCCTTCCCCAGACACATCGCGGGTAATAGAAGGATTTTCACTTTTCCGGGCAATTTTATCGATTTCATCAATGTAAATAATTCCTCGTTGCGCTTCTTCTACATCCAAATCCGCAACTTGAAGTAAGCGCAGCAAGATATTTTCCACATCTTCTCCCACATACCCCGCTTCTGTTAGGGTTGTGGCATCGGCTACCGCAAAAGGTACGTCTAATATTTTTGCTAAAGTTTGAGCCAACAAAGTTTTACCGCAACCTGTAGGCCCAACTAACAAAATATTTGATTTTTGCAGTTCTACTACCTCTTCCGAGCCTTTACTATTGGTTTTATTTTGTAGTATGCTCAGGCGCTTGTAATGGTTGTATACTTCTACTGATAAGACTTTTTTAGCTTCCTCTTGACCAATTACGTGTTCGTCCAAGTGATTTTTAATCTCTCTTGGCTTGGGTATTTGGCTAAAAGATATACTTGCCGAACGAGGGCGGCGCTTTTGGGGAGGTTCAGGACGAGATGCCGGAGCGGTGGCGGCGCTACTTGTGTTGTGTTCGATTAATTCTTCATCAAGAATTTCATTGCACAAATCAACGCATTCATCGCAAATGTAGACTCCCGGCCCGGCAATCAACTTGCGTACCTGTTCTTGAGACTTGCCGCAAAATGAACATTTAAGATGGGAGTCGTACTTTACCATAAAAGCCTCAAATTAGTTAACTGAAGTAACTGTAGCGCCGACGTGGGGGATATTTTGCCGAGAAATCACGCTGTCGATTAAGCCATAGTTTTTTGCTTCTTCGGCGGACATAAAAAAGTCTCGCTCTGTATCAGCTTCAATTCTTTCTAAGGGCTTACCAGTGTGATGAGCTAGTAACTCGTTTAGTCTACTTTTGTGATAAAGAATTTCTTTAGCTTGAATTTCGATATCCACAGCTTGACCTTGAGCGCCTCCCAATGGTTGGTGAATCATAATTCGGGCGCTAGGCAATGACATTCTTTTACCCTTCGAGCCAGCAGTTAGTAAAAATGCTCCCATACTTGCAGCCAATCCAAAACAAATAGTAGCAACATCTGGGCGAATTTGCTGGATTGTATCGTAAATTGCCATGCCAGCAGTTACCGAGCCACCAGGAGAATTGATATATAACTGAATATCTTTTTCTGGGTCTTCAGCATCTAAAAATAATAACTGAGCCACAATTGAGTCGGCTACAGCATCATCTACTTGTGTACCCAAAAATACAATCCGCTCTCTTAACAGTCGGGAGTAAATATCAAAAGCCCGTTCCCCCATTCCCGACTGTTCTACAACGGTAGGAACGATGTTATTAATCTCTAGATAGTTGGCGCTGCTAATGGGAGAATACATAGATTTTGATTCAAACATAAATCACAAACTTAAAAAATAGAACCGACACAGTGCTGCTATGACATAGTAGGCTTCAACTCTAGATAACCTATCTGTAAACTATTATGGCTTATCTATTTAGAGATGGAGAAGTCACCCTAATTAGGGTGACTTCTTTAGTATTTATTCGGCGCTAGTTTCTTCGGCGGTATCGTCTTCGATTTCTGCTTCTGGCTTGTTTAAACTGCCTTCGGCGACAAGTTCAATACTGGCGTTTGCTTGCAGCCAATCAAGAATTTTCTCAGTGAGCAATTCATCAGCGATAACTTCGCGCAATCTTTCTTGGTCTACATCTTTATCAGCGTACTGTGCTATCACTTCAGTAAACCGCGTTTCAATCGCCGCGCTTTCTACTTCAATCGATTCGCGTTTTGCTACTTCTTGCAATGCCAAAGTACGTTTGATACTCTCAATAGCTTCGGGGCGCGATCGCTCTCTTAATTGAGGTATAGTATCTTGGGTAAATAGTTTCTTAACATCAATTCCCTGTCTGCTTAACTGCATGGCAGTCTGGGTAATCATTGTATCTATTTCTTGGTTAATTAATGTTTCCGGTAAATCGACCTCTACATTTTTTACCAATTCCTGCGTTAAAGCCTGTTGCTGGTTAGCTTTAGTTTTGTTGTCAGCTTCGTCAGTGAACCTTTTTTCTAGGGACACTCTTAATTCTTCTAAAGTCTCAAATTCGCTCACTTCTTGAGCAAACTCGTCATTAACTTCTGGAAGTTCTTTTTCTTTTAGTTCCTTCAAAGTTATTGTAAACTTGGCTTTGCGGTCAGCAAACTCTGGCTGTGGGTACTCAGAAGGAAATTTAGCATCAACTTCTTTAGTTTCGCCAATATTCATCCCCACAATTCCATCAACGAAACCTTCAATAAACCTACCTTCGTGTAGTTCTACTTGAAAGTCTGTCCCTTCCCCTCCAGGAATTTCCTCTACTTCGGCTTGGGGGTCGTCGTTGACCAAAATACCCTTAAAATCTACTACTGCGACATCATTCATTTGAGCCGCGCGTCCTTCTACAGGAATTGATGTTGCTAATTCTTGACGATTTTCTTCGATAACTTTTTCGACGCTGGTGGGGTCATACTTAACCTCCTCAGCTTGCACTTGT
>CAJQOK010000554.1 GCA_905479905.1 uncultured Aliterella sp. | reverse complement strand
CTGATCTCAATAAAATCGAGAACTGCTGGTCTTGGCTCAAAAGTCACATTCGCAAACATTTGGCTCTGTTTGAATGTCTGCGAGATGCTATGGAACACGTCTTGCACTTAGCGTCCTAACCATCTTGGCGATTGCTATATTATGTTTACTCTAGGTTAAGTGAAAAAAGATTCACACACTAAAAAAAAGAAAACTCAAACACGGATTCTGATTGAGACACAATGCTACTACTTGCGTCCTCTATTTGCGCCGCCAGTTGCACAGATTTTAACATTTCTGTTGCCGAACTAAATCGATTAGATGGTAGCTTTTGCATCGCTTTAGTAATGGTAGAGCGTAACAAAAAAGGGAGGGTTTCGGGAATTACTACTGCTTGATTTATGTGGGCTTTTAATAGTTCGCCAGGTAAGCCAGAAAAGGGTCGCAAACCCACTACCAACTCAAATAATAATATACCCACAGCGTACAAATCAGAAGCAGGAGAATACTGACCGTAAAAGCGCTCTGGAGCCATATAAGCAGGAGAACCCGCACAATCGTCTTGCTTATCGGTGCTAAGTTCATGATTGATTTTAGACATCCCAAAATCAGCAACGCGCGCTATCAACCCTATGGTATCTTGGCTAAGTAAAATATTTTCTGGCTTAATATCTCGGTGAATAATTTTACGGCTATGAATATGCTCTAATCCGGCAAGAATATTAATAACTAACTTTAAACTCAAAGCTAAACTTAGTTTTTCTCTATTCATAAGATTGCGTAGACTACCTCCATCGCAATAATCCATTACTAAATATCTGCCTGTTGAGGTATGCTCTAAACCTTGAAAAGTAACAACATTAGGATGCTGCAAGCTAATTAAAAAGTGTAATTCCCGTAAAAATTTAGCTGTAGGAAAGCGATTTGTTTCTAATTCTTTAAGAGCAACTATTTGTCCGCTTATTTTATGAGTAGCTCGAAAAACTCGCCCAAATTGACCTTGTCCTACTAACTTTAAGTCACAATACTTTGATTCTGGTTGCCGAGGTGTGCTAAGTTGGTTGTTCATATTAAAATATGTTGCTGATAAAACGTATAACCTAGGCAAACAAACTTCCGACAGCAACTTGTGTGGCAGTTTCAGCGCTAACTGATGTTCGCTCATGAATTTGCTTACTAGAGTCTTTTGCTAATTGGTAGCTGGTAATATCGCCAGCCTCAAAAAATAATTTGGCAGCTTCCCGTAAATCTTGAACTGCGGTTTTTTTATTACCTAACTCGATAGCAGCTAAACCGCGACTATAGTAAGCGGACGCATGGCTAGAATTGAGTTTAATTGCTTCGGTAAAGTCGCCAATACTGCCTTGATTATCTCCTAAAGATTGAAAGCTAAGACCGCGTTTGTAGTAAGCATCAGCATCGTGGGGAGCAATCCGAATTGCTTGAGTAGAACTATCAATTTCGCGCAAATAACCTACTTTTCTAACAATTTCCATTTGCTCCTCATACAAGGTTTGGAGTTTGGCGTAATCCATCAAATTGCTGTTACCTTCAACTAAGCTAGGAATAATCTCTTGAATTTCTACTAACTGTGCAGTTAAAGACTCAATAGTGGCTTCAACTTTAGCTTTACCTTGCAGGAGTTCGGCAACTTCTAATTGACTTGTTTGCAACATTTGGTTGTAGTCTTGGGTATCGCTCTTGAGTTGCTCAAAGTCCTGGCTAGACTGGGTTAGCTGTTCGTTGATGGCATAGAGTTTCTCTTGGGTTGCGCTTTGAGCTTGAAGCGTAGCAGTTTGGTTGCTTTGGAGTTGCTGGGAATGTTCTCCAACATTGTTTTTAACTTGTGGGTAGTCAAAAGTAAACTGCTGTAATTGGACGATTTGCTGGCTATTTGCTTCCACTGCTGGCATGATTTGAGAAACCACGCTTTGATTATTTTTAGTAATCGCTTCTAGCTGCAATCGGCGGTTTACTAAATTGAGCATCACTGTAATTGATAAAGGAATTGAAGCCAGAGCCGCTTGATTGATAAAAATAGAGGCAATAGAACTACCAATAGAACCGATTACAGAAACGGTTTCGACAATATCTAACCAACCGTGAGCTTTGGATGGATTTAAACTTGATTGCATAACGTTAAAATATCTCCGATAAATTGCTAATTAACGATCGCGGTTTTTAACCGAGAACAACTTGGTTGAGTTGTAAAATTGGATTGAATAAAGTAGATTCTTGAGTAGTAAGGTATTCTTGAACGACTTCTTGCACAACTTTATAAGTTACGCCTGCGGCGCGATCGTAGCTAAAAGTTCGTACAATAATTTTGTACCAAAGTAAAAAGTTTTCCGGCATCCGATCGCGGTCATCAAATAATAAGGCGGCGGCGGAGTGGCGTAAAATATTGGCAAAATCGCGTCTGCATACAGAAGTACCGTCAACTTGGGAAACTTTGGCAAACAATTCCGGTTCCGCCGCATTTCTAATCTCTGCTACTTTACTGACAATTTCGGCTTCGGCGAGTTGAATTTTCTCGTAAGCACTGATGCGCGTATCT
>CAJQOK010000553.1 GCA_905479905.1 uncultured Aliterella sp. | reverse complement strand
GCAGCCACAACACCGTCACCTTCCCAAACCATCGCCACTACGGGGGCAGAAGTGATAAATTCTACTAAACTGCCAAAAAATGGTCGTTCGCGGTGAACACCATAATGTTGTTCTGCTAATTCGCGGCTGGCTTGCACAAATTTTAAGCCAACTAAAGTAAAACCTTTAGTTTCAAAACGGCAAAAAATTTCGCCGATTAATCCCCGTTGAACTCCATCAGGCTTAATGGCGATAAATGTCCTTTCCAAAACGATTTCTCCAAAATTAATAACTCAATTGCCTAAATCAGATTATCTTAGAAAGTCTCCTTCTTTATGAGATGCGTTAAACTGGCTATTCGTCAGGTGATAATTGAGGCCAGCAAAAAATGGGTGTTGAGTCAACCGCCACATCAGCAATAGAAAAAAAAGCCACCACCGAAAACCCGGAATCGGCGCAGGAAAACACATCGGTAGCTTTGGTTAAAACCCAACATCAGCAATCATGGAAGATTGAAGATAGCGAAGACTTGTATCGGATTGAAGGGTGGGGAGAGCCTTACTTTTCTATTAACGCCGTTGGCAATATTACCGTTTCTCCTAAAGGCGATCGCGGTGGCTCGTTGGATCTGTTTGAATTGGTTAATGCGCTCAAACAGCGTAATTTAGGACTACCGTTATTAATTCGCTTTTCCGATATTTTGGAAGATAGGATCGAGCGGTTGAATGCTTGCTTTGCTAAAGCGATCGCCCGATATAATTATCCTGGAGTTTATAAAGGTGTTTTCCCGGTTAAATGCAACCAACAACGCCACTTAATTGAAGATTTGGTACGTTTTGGCAAACCTCATCAATTTGGCTTAGAAGCTGGCTCAAAACCCGAATTAATGATTGCTCTGGCGCTGCTCGATACCCCCGGAGCTTTGCTAATTTGCAATGGTTACAAAGACCGAGAATACATTGAAACAGCAATGTTATCCCAAAGACTTGGACAAACGGCAATTATTGTTTTAGAGCAGATAGAGGAAGTAGATTTAGTAATTACTGCTAGTCGTCAGTTAGGAATTAAGCCAATTTTGGGCATTCGGGCAAAATTAAGCACTCAAGGGGTGGGGCGTTGGGGCGGTTCTAGTGGCGACAGAGCTAAGTTTGGCTTGACTATTCCCGAAATTATCCAAGCTGTAGAGCAACTGAAAGCGGCGGATTTACTAGATTCTTTGCAGTTGTTGCATTTTCATATTGGTTCGCAAATTTCGGCAATTAATGTTGTTAAAGACGCAATTCGTGAAGCCAGCCAGATTTATGTAGAATTGGCAACTTTGGGCGCAAATATGAATTATCTAGATGTGGGCGGTGGCTTGGGTGTAGATTACGACGGTTCGCAAACCAATTTTTACGCTTCAAAAAACTACAATATGCAGAACTACGCTAACGATATTGTGGCGGAATTGAAAGATACTTGCGCCGAACGTCAATTGCCTGTACCTACTTTAATTAGCGAAAGTGGTAGAGCGATCGCATCTCATCAATCTGTACTGATTTTTGACGTTTTGAGTACCTGCGATGTGCCGTCAGGACAGCCAGAACCCCCAAATGAAGGTGAACCGCCGATTGTTTGGAATTTGTGGGAAACTTATCAATCAATTAATGTCGAGAACTTTCAAGAGACTTTTCACGATGTTACCCAGTTTAAAGAAGAAGCTATTAGTCGCTTTAACCTAGGAATTTTGCGCTTGACGGAGAGAGCCAGAGTAGAGCGGATTTATTGGGCGTGTTGCGAGAAAATTTTGGCAATTACTCGGCAACAAGACTATGTACCGGATGATTTGGAAGATTTAGAAAAAATCATGGCTTCCATTTACTACATCAATCTGTCGGTTTTTCAGTCAGCGCCGGATTGTTGGGCGATAGATCAGCTATTTCCAATTATGCCCATTCATCGTTTGGGCGAAGAACCCACTCAGCGAGGGATTTTAGCCGATTTAACTTGCGATAGTGATGGCAAAATTGACCGTTTTATCGATTTAAGAGATGTGAAGTCAGTTTTAGAGTTGCATTCCTTTAATCCTTCCGAACCTTATTATTTAGCAATGTTTTTAGGTGGCGCTTATCAGGAAATTATGGGCAATTTACATAACCTGTTTGGCGACACTAATGCCGTACACATCCACTTAACTCCTAAAAGCTACGAAATTGAACACGTAGTTAAAGGCGATACGATGACGGAAGTTGTCAGTTATGTTCAGTACGATGCTGAGGATTTAATCGAAAATATCCGTAAGCGTACCGAACAAGCTCTGCAAGAAAAGCGAATTACTCTACTTGAAGCGCAAAGATTGTTGCAAACTTACGAACAATCTTTGAGTAGGTACACTTATTTGAGTAACTAGACGTGGGTTGAATTACTGTAGAGACGTTGCAATGCAACGTCTCTAAGGTCGGTTTTCAAACTAATGACTATCTAATAAATCAGCGATTACTTGACGCTCTGAAGGGGCCTGCGATGGCGGTGCTTGCCTAGTATCCGTAATCAACCAATCTAACGCCGCCGCTTGCACGTCAATGGTAGCTCCAGTCTTATCTACGCAATAACGCCCAAATACTAACTTATCGACTAAACGCACACCGGGGCCAAGACGAGCGTATTCAAAAATTACGCTGTGTTCTACCGTAGCATCTCCACAAATCCAGCAATTAGGCCCAATCATTGTCGGCCCGACTATTTTGGCTCCATCTTCAATATGGGTCATCCCACCAATATAAACGGGGCCTGTAATATCTACTTTGTCCCAATTTACTGCAACGTTTAACCCGGTGTAAATGCCTTCTCTAACTCTATTTCCGGGAATTTTGACGTTTTTAATTTTGCCCATCAGCACGTCTTGAATTGCTTGCCAATAGTCGGGAACTTTACCAATATCTACCCATTGGAAATCCATCGAGATGCCGTAAAACGGTGCAGCTATTTCAACTAATTTGGGGAACAACTGGCTGCCAATGTCGTATTCTTGACCAGAAGGGATGTAATTTAAAACCTCTGGTTCAAAAATATATATTCCTGTATTAATGTTTGTACTTAAAGCTTCTTCTATCGATGGCTTTTCTTGAAAAGCTTTAATCCGTCCGTCTTCGTCGGTGACAACTACACCGTAGCTAGATACTTCCTCTTTCGGTACAGATTTCATGACAACAGTAGCGATCGCACCTTTAGATTTATGCCACTTAACCGCCTCTGTCAAATCTAGGTCAATTAAGGCATCGCCGCATAAA
>CAJQOK010000552.1 GCA_905479905.1 uncultured Aliterella sp. | reverse complement strand
TAGTGGGCAGTGTAATTATGCTTTCAATTAGTTTATTCACCGCAGAGCGGCTGTTGAGGATGATTTTGGCATGAGCGATCGCTATCTCTGGATCGGCATTGTTGGCAGACGTGGTAGGATTTGCCAAAATCAGCCCAATTTCATGGTTGATTCGGGGAACTAACTCTTGATCGGTTGAGAGATTAAACAATAGAAGATCGCGCAGCAGTGTATTTAAATGGATCGTTAAGGTTAAAGGAGTTGTATCTTGCTCAACCAAATTTTTTATAGCGATCGGGAAATAGCTTAGAGAGTTTTTAAGAATTGCGTTTTGGGATTGAAACATCTGAATCAGTTGTTCCTTTTCTTGCCAAGCTTTCATATAGTTTTGCAGCAAAAAGTTCAGATCCTTACGTCCTGCAGAGTCAACAAAGGTGGGAAGAAGCTGAAGCTTTGTTTGGATTTTTTTTAACTGAGCTAAATCATTAACAACTGGATCATAGTAAGTCAACAATCCATAACTTACCTGCAAGACGTTTTGATTAATGCGGGCATCCAATTCTTGAGAGGAGCGCAGGTCAATGACATAGCGATTATGCTGATTAAAGTCAATCGCTTGGGAGTTGAACCACAAAAAGACAAACAGAACCACTAACCCTGAAAGAACCAAGTAGTTGCGGATATTGGAGAAATTAAACTTTTTGACTGTTTTCCTACTATTGGGTTGACTAATAGCTAGAATTCTGCCGATATTAGATAATCTCATAGCGGTTTTCCCAGATATTCTCCACTCAGGGTATGTAAGAACTGAGTAATCAGTTTAGTTTGCTGTTTTGAAAGCGGACGACCAAGCTGATATTTTGCCATGACAGAGATTGCCTGCTCTAAAGTTTGAGCCGAGCCATCGTGAAAGTAAGGTGGAGTTAGAGCAACATTTCGTAAGCTAGGAACTCGGAACACGTAGCGATCTGCTTCATCTTCGGTCACGTTGAAGCGTCCTAAGTCAGCTTTGGTAATATTACCTCGGTCAGCAAAATAGTCCCCGATTACACCAAAGCGCTGGAATATATTGCCACCAATATTTACTCCTTGATGACAACTTATACAACCGTAGTTTTTGAAAATTCGGTATCCTTGTTGTTCTGCTGCCGTCAGTGCCTGCTTGTCACCCTGCAAAAATTGATCGAAGCGAGAGTTAGGAGTGTAGAGAGATTGCTCATAGGTGGCGATCGCATCTTTAATACTAAGGGGACTTAAACCATCCGAGTAGATCCGAGCAAAAGCCTGGACATACTCAGGAGAAGAGCGCAGTTTGTTGACCACCTCTCCCCAATTGCTCCCCATCACATTAGGATTTTGCATCAGGCTATCAATCTGATCTACTAGGTTCTCAAACTTGCCATTCCAATTAAACCGGAAGTTGAATCCTGAATTGAACACTGTTTGAGTACTAATACTTCCAAGTCCTTTGCCTCCAACCTCATGCAGGGTACGATCTGCACCTCCTGTGCTGAAACTATGGCAACTAAGGCAGGAAACTTGATTATCTTTAGAAAGGCGCACATCTTCAAACAGATGCTTGCCCAAGTTTACTTTGTTTTGATCGAGAGCGAGCGCTAGGGGAATTGGTTGAATCGGTTCCGTCACTTTACTTACCTGTGCCTGATTTGTATTCGTCAAGATTGACGGTTGAGAAAACTTGAACCGCTGCCAAAAAATCGCAACTAGACATACAAAGAGAATTAAAGCGAACAGGTATCGTCGCCGAAGCCGATCTGTATAAAAAAATTTCATCTTATGGTTAGCGCCTACATAGCATCGATACACACTCAATTTAAGAAGAAAATTAACTAAAAAGTTACTAACAATAGATTTTTAAACAAAAAATAATTTAGTTGCAAATGTAACTACAAAATATAAATGGCAAATTACAGATAATAGTTGACAGCCAGAGCAAAAATATTTAACTTAGATGTAAATCATTGCTTACACAAGCATCGCTTTCAACTCAACTCATTACAGCATGAATTATAGTCAGACCGCTAAGGGAGATATCCTGATCGTTGACGATACACTGGACAACCTCCGCCTTTTATCAGCGATGCTGACTCAACAGGGATATGAAGTTCGGGGTGTGCCAAATGGTTCGACGGCATTAATGGGGGTTGTGGCGCAACCACCCGATTTAATCTTGCTTGACATTAATATGCCAGTGATGAATGGGATTGAAGTCTGTCAGCGCTTAAAAGCCAATCCCAACACCCGTGAGATTCCCGTAATTTTTATCAGCGCCCTGAATGAGGTATTTGATAAAGTCAAAGCCTTCTCTGTTGGAGGAGTTGACTATATTACCAAGCCTTTTCAAATTGAGGAAGTTCTGGTGAGGGTTAAGAATCATCTCAAAGTTTGCCGACTGCAAGCGCAACTTCAGGCACAAAACAGCCGTTTGCAACAAGCAGAGGCAGAACTGCGTAAAGCATTAGAACAAGAGCGGATACTCAACAGGCGGATTGAGCAAATGGCAACTTTGGAAGAGCGCAATCGAATTGCTCGCGACATCCATGACTCTCTGGGGCATTCGCTGGTAGCGCTGAATATTCAGATGGAAACTGCCCTAACTTTGTGGCAAGATAACCCAGAGCAAGCTTATACATTTCTAGTGGAGGCAAAACAACTCGGTTCACAAGCACTGTCGGCAGTGCGATCTTCTGTTACCGAAATTAGGTCTGACCCGTTGCAAGGTCAAATATTAAATGAGGCGATCGCAACTCTTATCCAAGAATTCTACCGCACAGGGGGCATATTACCAGAGTACCGCATCGATCTATCCCAACCCTTATCTAACGCGGTAAATACTACTGTGTATCGAATTGTGCAAGAAGGATTGACAAATGTTTTTAAGTATGCAGATGCAACAGTAGTAAAAATTCACATTCAGGCAACACAATCCGAGCTATTGCTCATCCTTGAGGATAACGGCAAGGGCTTTTGCGCGAATGAAAACAGCATTGGGTATGGACTCCAGGGAATGCGAGAGCGTACTACTGCTTTGGGAGGTAAGCTAGAAGTAAAAAGCAAACCAGGGGCAGGCTGTCGGATTACAGCTTCTTTTCCTTTAATCTAAAATCTGAAATCATATGATTGGCGTGTTACTCGTAGAAGATCAGGAGATTGTCCGGCGGGGCTTGAAAATATTGTTGGAGATGAAGCCCGATTTAAAGGTAGTAGGCGAAGCCGATAATGGACAAAGGGCAATCGAACAGCTAGAGGAACTGCATAAAATGTCTTTACCACCGGATGTGGTAATGATGGATATTCGGATGCCCGTGATGGATGGTGTGCAAGCTACTCAACTGATGTGTCAGCAGTTTCCCGACACAAAAATTTTAGTCTTGACAACCTTTAATGATACTGAATATGTTGCCCAAGCGTTGCTGTTTGGGGCGAAAGGATATCTGTTGAAAGATACCCCAGGTGAAGAACTGGCAAAGGCAATTCGCTCAATTCATCAAGGCTATACCCAGTTTGGGCCGGGAATTGTCGAAAAGATGATTGCCTCCGTGCAGACAACAAAATCAGAGCAGCAAGAACCGCCACCAGGGTTAAAGGAACTTACAGCTAGAGAGCGAGAAGTTTTGCGGATGATTGCGGTTGGAGCTAGTAATAAAGAAATTGCTTCTGTACTCTTTCTCTCAGAAGGGACGGTGAGAAATCATATTTCGCACATTTTAACTCGGTTAAATCTGCGCGATCGCACTCAAGCGGCGATCGTTGCTAATACTTTTAGTTCCTGGTTAGAAAATCCTCAATCTCCCAATGCAAGCAATTAGTTAATACAGCAATCCT
>CAJQOK010000551.1 GCA_905479905.1 uncultured Aliterella sp. | reverse complement strand
GTGTGCTAGTTCGCTCTCTTTAAGAGTTTTCTGTAGTCTAGTAACTTGTTCTACTGTTAAAAAGTTCTTGGCTGGTGGTGGCATAGTTGCTTTTCATTCATTTTACCTTTCTATTATGCAGCTTAAATACCGATTAGCTTAACTCTTGGCGATCGCGATTGAGTTGACTTTGAATCTTACCTTGCCCCTGGAGCAATTCTTCTCGTTCTTTGTCCAATGTAGCTAGAGTAGATTCACCTGTTGCCTGTTCTTGGGCGATTCGTTCCGTTGCTATCGCTACTGGTGCAGCACTAGGATTAAGACCTGCGTTGGTACGTTTTAGTCGGGCAAGGGCTGCAATAAATGCTTGTTCTTTCTCATTGATTTGCAGTTGCGCGATCGCTCCAGTGGAAGCTAGTTGCTGATACTGCTTCAGTTCTATCCTTGCAAATTCTAAGGCGGCTTGTGCTTCTTGTACTTCTGTCTGAGTCGTAATTTGCCGCTCTTGATAGTCTCGTTGCTGGCGACCCAGATCGGCTTGAGCAGAGGCAATAGTACGGTTCATCAAGCTTGACTCAGACTTGCGCTCTTTGTTAAGGGCAGCAATTTGGGCGGCAATTTGAGCCAGTTGCAATTGCCCTTGTTGAATATTTCCTTGCAGTTGACTGTTTTCGGTCTGGCGTTGAGAATTATCGATTTTTGCGATCGCATCCCCCTCTTTAACAACCTGATTTTCTTTAACTAAAATGCTTGTGACAATCCCTGCTGTTGCGGACTGAACAATTCGTAGTTCTCCGGTAGGACGGACAGTAGCAGAAGCTTTGACAGCGATATCGTACTTAATAACCGCAGCAAGGGTTATGGCTGTACCGACAGTTACAACAAGAAAGCGCCCTCCTAGTTTTGTCCATAGACTAATAGGGGGCAGAAACTCATCACTCTTAACACAACGGAGCAAGTCTGGAATAGGGTCTTTGAGCATGAATGCGTTGAATTTACTGACACAAGCTTCGATTTATTGTTTGACCAGCCATGCAATGCTTACTATAGGACAAAGCTTAAATCAATCGACATAAAAAAGTCCTAGACTTAACAGGACTTCTTTACAATTATTACAGGCATAGAGGTTAATATACATACGTTCAAATGTATATTAAATCACTGATTAAAATTCATTGCCACTGACAATTGAATTCAAACCTTAACTTGTAACTAATAATTGTGAGCCGTTTAAGACCATCGTCTACCACCGCCACTGACAGCAGACATATCCTTTTCATCCAAGGACACTATTGATAAGTTAGCCAAAGGCTGTGTTTTTACTTCTTTCTTGACTTGCTTTTTGGTTTCCATTGTTAAATCCTCTTTGTTCTAGTAGATTTGAACTTAGTTAATTGAACCCAATCCTTGACTTGTGACGAAAAGATGAGATACTGAGCCGTTTAAGACCATCGTCTACTACCGCCACTGACAGCAGACATATCCTTTTCATCCAGGGACACTACTAATAAGTTAGCTAAAGGCTGTGTTTTGGCTTCTTTTTTGTCTTGCTTTTTGGTTTCCATTGTTAAATCCTCTTTGTTTTAGTAGATTTGAACTTCGTTAATTGAACCCAGTCCTTGACTTGTGACCAAAAAATGAGATTAGTGAGCCGTTCATGACCATGAGCGCCCGCCGCCACTAACAGCAGACATATCCTTTTCATTCAAGGACACTACTGATAAGTTAGTCAAAGGCTGTATATTGGCTTCTTTTTTGTTTTGCTTCTTGGTTTCCATTGTTAAATTCTTTATCGTTTAGGAAATTGGAATTATACAAATTAGATGAAGTAGGCACTATTGTCTACTATCCTGTTTAAGTCCACAAATACCACATATCCGAGCGTTTGCAACAGAGTAATGACGAAGTTTATTAAATACCCGTGTGTTCTTCAACTCGCTGAGTCGGACTGTGGGGCAGCGTGCTTCGCAACCATTGCCAAATACTACGGGCAGACGCTGGCGATCAGCCACATTCGGGAAGTTGTTGGGACTGGGCAACAAGGAACAACTTTACTGGGTCTAAAACGGGGGGCGGAGGCTTTAGGGTTCAACGCTCAAGGAGTCAAAGGCTCGCTAGAGATTATCGACTCCTTCGATGCCCTACCTCTGCCTGCAATTATTCATTGGTTGGGGTATCACTGGGTAGTGTTGTACGGGCGGCAGGGCAAAAAGTATGTCATCGCCGATCCTGCCATTGGTATCCGTTATTTGTCCCGTAATCAGCTAATCGAAGGCTGGCAAAATTACATCATGCTGTTGCTGGAAGCAGACCCAGTACGCCTAGCGCAAGCGCCGAATGATAAACTTAACAGTTGGGTCAGGTTTCTACAGCGTATTTTGCCTTTTCGAGATATCTTAGCTGAGGCACTGCTGCTTAACTTTGTCCTGGGTGTAATCACCCTTGTTTACCCCTTTCTCATCCAAATTCTCACTGATGATGTGCTGGTTAGGGGAGATACTAGGCTGCTGAATGCTGTGGTTATTGCTGTTGCAGCGATGAGCTTGATTAGTAGTGGTCTTCGGTTAGTGCAGTCGAACCTGATTGCACACTTTGCTCAACGACTAGAGTTAGGGTTAATTCTAGAATTTATTAGGGTAATGTTAAGTTTGCCGTTGACTTATTACGAAACTCATCGCAGTGGCGAAATCATCAGCCGCCTCCGAGATATTCAACGGATTAGAAATGTAATTTCTCAGCTTTTAGTCAGTCTGCCCAGCGAATTTTTTATTGCCGTTGCGTCAATGGGTTTGCTATTTTTTTATAGCTGGAAATTGATACTAATTACTGCATCGATTGCGATTGTGATGACGCTATCGACAATAGCTTTTTTACCTGCACTGCGCCAGAAAACCCGAACGGTACTAGCAGAAGAAGGTGAAAATCAGGCGATTTTAATAGAAACCTTCAAGGGAGGACTTACGCTTAAAACAACTTCAAGCGCCCCTCAACTTTGGGAACAGCTTCAAAGTCGCTCTGGAAGAGTGGCAAATCTAACTTTTCGTGCTATTGGGATTGCAATTACTAACCGCACGTTTGCTGATATTATTTCTAATCTTGGTAGTGTCGGCTTGCTTTGGTTCGGTAGTAACTTAGTGATTACAAAAGAAATCAGTATTGGTCAACTCGTTGCTTCCTATACCCTGGCTCAAAATGTAATTCGGTTAATGACTGATTTAATTATTATCATTAATGAAGTTATCTGGATTAGAACTGCTGCTGAACGCCTTACAGAAGTTACCGAAGCTAAACTAGAAACTCAACCGAAAGATGTTCTAAAACCTTCTGCCAAAATTTCTGAGAATGCTGACATTATTTGTAGAAACCTGACGTTTAACTATCCAGGTCAAGTCGATCTACTAGAAGGATTCTCCCTCACCATTCCTGGCAGTAAGGTAGTTGCCTTGATTGGAGAATCCGGTTGTGGTAAGAGTACCTTGGCAAAACTGATTGCAGGGTTATATTCTTTGCAAGCGGGTAATATCCGCATCGGCATTTACAATCTAAAAGATTTATCTCTTGACTATCTACGCCAACAAGTTATTTTGATTCCTCAAGAACCACATTTTTGGAGTCGCTCAATACTTGCAAACTTTCGTTTAGGCGCTCCTCATGTCACCTTTGAGGAAATTGTTAAGGCCTGTCAGTTAGCTAAAATTGATGATTTTATTAGTGGACTACCAGATAACTATCAAACTGTTCTAGGTGAGTTTGGCGCAAATATCTCAGGAGGGCAACGGCAAAGACTGGCTATAGCACGGGCTATTGTAACCGATCCACCAGTCCTAATTTTGGACGAATCAACGGCTAATCTTGACCCAGTAAGTGAAGCTCAAGTTTTAGATGGGCTGTTGTCTTACCGTCAAGGTAAAACTACGCTTTTAATTAGCCACCGTCCGAGAGTAATTAATCGTGCAGATTGGATTGTGCTAATGAAGCAAGGCAAGCTTGAAATGCAAGGTTCTTTAGAGGATTTACGTTCCAAACCTGGAGACCATTTAACCTTTTTAACTCCTTGAACCCGATCTGTCGTTTCCATTCTTTAGTTTAGAAAGATGCTTCTGTTTTTTAGTCTTACAAGTAACAAAAACATGGTATTATTAACCCAGCTTAATACAGATTCTTACTTCGAGCTTTCACTCGCCGAGCAGTGGTTTGAGTGCCTTGCTCATAGTCTAAGCTTATTAGCGCCTACTCCAGACCTGAGCCAAGTCCAAACTGCTTTGAAAACTCATTTAAGTCAGCGAGTAGAGCGAGTTTTACCTCGGTTAGCTAACCCTGAAGAACCAGCACAGTGGTTAAGTCTTATTCTTAAAGCTAACTTCTTAATTCGCTTATGGCGTACCAAGGATGAGCCTGTAGTTGTAGCGATGAATGTGAGCGGCGGTCATTTGATTCCTCAAAGCCAGCATGAAATGATTAAATCCCCAGAGTTTAGTGCGGCAAGGAAAGAATTAGGTATTTCTAAACACTGGTGCTTAACTATCCAAAATCTGGAGCAAGCACCATCGAAAGATGAGTTACTAGATATGTTGTATGCTCAACTAGACAGCGAATCAGAGTGCGGCGTTATTAATTTCGGATAAGCCTCTATTTAAACTGATAGCCCAGCCTGCCGCGCACTAGAAGTCTGGCTACGCGGCGCGAACTCTTGCCGCTCATTCTTGGGAATGCTACTGAGCCGCTCTTGCAACTGAGGCGACTGTAAGCCCTTGGCAATATTCCGCATCTCAACTGTTTGAGGTGATTTATCCCATAAAGAGTAAGCTCTTTCCTGCTTATTCCATTGCCCTAATTGATTTTCTCTTTGCTGTAAATGCGCGATCGCATTATCTAACTTATTTGCCGTCTGTTCAACCTGGGCAACAGCTAAATCGTATTTACCGTTCCAACTGCGGAAAGGGCTTTTTTGCATAGCTTCAACGGTCGCTAACTGCTCGGATTGTTGGCTTCCCAAAGTGTTGATATAGTCCGTAATCTGCTTTACCTCAGACTCAACTTTTTGTCGGTCAGCTAGAGGTGGCGATCCCGGTGGAGGAGAGTTCAAATAGTTGGTGATATTTTGGTTGAGGTTAACCAGATCCCCATCGCTCAGGTTACTCAACTGCTCAACTACCATCAATTGCTTATAGTATGTCTGAAAATCCTTCGTCATGGCTGTTACGGCTTTATCCGTTAAAGGTACACCCTGCTTGAACTCGCTACCAATTTCGGAAATTCGGTCAAGATGCTTTTGGGATTTGTTTAACTCTCTGGCGGCTTTGTACCAATCCCGCAGCGTGTTGAGCGATGGGCTAGTTGATTGGAGCGTAGTAAGCATTTCGTTAGTCCGCTTATCAACGCGCTCTACTACTTGCTGAAAAATCCGCATGGGGTCTACTGTCTCTGTCGCACTTATAGCAGGCTCTCTAGAAGGCACAGAAGAAGTAACCCTTTCGCTGGAAGGTTCTTTGTTTATTAGTGGCGTTTCTACGTGTGGAGTTACAACAGCTTCTTTAATGCTTGATACAGATTCTTTTACTTGACTTGCGCTCCTTGTTGGCTCCTTTTCTACTTTGGCTGTATTTTGAGATGCGCTGGCAGTAGTAGAGCGGCTTAACCCAATATCAAACAGGCTTAATTGAACTCCTTGAGGTTCGGCTTGCGTTGCTTGAGTGCTAACAGAGGACTTACCTACTGATGATTTAGGTTTAGCGGGTTCAGTTGCTACTGCCTGCTCTGGTGGCAAAGATGGCTCTACAGCTTTTTGTGCTGAGAGATTACTAGCTGAGGTAGTAACGACGGATGTTTCTTTTAGGGGCTGCTCGTTGGATTTTGTAGCAACGGCGGGTACTTGCCCTAACTGTCGGGAAACTTCTATTTGCTGTAAACTTTCTGTCCCTTTTGGGGTTTGTTCAAGTTTTGGTGCTAGAGGCTCTGGATTTTCTACCGCGACTGTTGCTTGCTCTTGTACCAGTGCTGACTGCTGTTTGGTTTGAAAGGCTGATAGCGCAGCTTTGCCAAAACCCTGCTCTATCA
>CAJQOK010000550.1 GCA_905479905.1 uncultured Aliterella sp. | reverse complement strand
CTAGAAGGATTGGGAACTACTAGAGATTTCAAAATAGGTTTAGCTTACCGCGACATTAATAGTGATAAATTTAATGCTTTATTGCGTTATGAATACCGCAAGAACCCCTCCACAACTCCCGAAACTATCTTAATTGGTAGTGGGACGGGTTCAGAAGATCATACTTTTGCACTAGAAGCTATTTATGCTCCTTCTTGGCGATGGGAATTTTATGGCAAGTATGCTTTGCGTAGTAGTACATCTTATTTAGCTGACGATTTGGTAGGTACAAGTACAATTAATCTTGCCCAACTACGGGCTACTTATCGACCAGGTTATAAATGGGATGTAGTGGGGGAAGCGCGTTTGATTAATCAACCCTCCACTGGATACAGAGAAACAGGCTTTCTCGTAGAAGCTGGCTATTACCTCACCCCCAATCTGCGTTTGGCTGGTGGTTATGTGTTTGGTAATGTTGACGATGATGGTTTTAGTGGTTCTCGTTCCTCTAGCGGCCCTTATTTAGGTTTGACAGTCAAGCTTAATGAGCTATTTGATGGCTTTGGCTTGCAGAAAGTACCACCACCCCAGCAACAAGAATCTCAAACGATATCGTTAGCAAAAAGACTTACTCAAGCAGATAATGCTATCGCTCTTTGGAATCATAACGATGATTTTACCGACGAGTTAGAGTTTTCTGGCGAAAAATTAGCTTTAGATTTACAAATCAGTCAGTTAGCCTCCAAAATCAGGCAATTACTTACCAGCTATCAAGAAGTTAATTCCCCTTTGCAATTAGTTACTACACCTAGCCAAGTCCAAAGATTAGATAAGCCTTTACTTCCTCTGCTGCTACGAGGTGAAAAGTTATGAAAAAAATCCAAAATCCTATCCATTGGCTGAGTGTGGATGAGAAAGGTAGTTTATCAGTCATTCTGGGTATTCTAAAGCCTGGACAGCTAGTAAGTGCGATCGCAACTTATCCTCAGTACGGCACATCCGAACCTGCGGTAAATGCTGTAATTCGTTCACTTGTACCGACTATTGGGAAGTAACTATGAATTTATTGTTTAAATACTTTTTGAGCATCTCCAATTGTCGCAACCGTCGGCGCTGCCTAATTGGCAACCTTGCTCTTTTCCTATGTGTCTTGGGACATTGGATACAACCTGCTCATGCCGAAGGCAGTAAGGAGCTAACTAGCAATGGTGGGAATCGTGCCTTTTTGCTATACTTCTCAACTGCTAACACACGCCCTACGATTGGTAGCATTCCGCTCAGAACTACGATCAAAGTCTATGTCAATGCTGGTGAAACTATCAATTTAGGTTCTAGCGCTAATGGTATTGGCAACACCACCGTCGGGCGCATTGACTATCGCTCTCCATCTGGTGCTGCTGCCAGTTGTTCTACTACTGTTGGTGGTAGGATTCTAAACCGTACTCAGGAACTGGCTGGCCCCCTCCCGGCTAGCGGCGGCTACACTCCTTGCGTTATTACTTCTGCTCAGACTACGGCTGCTGGGTCTGGAATCTGGGAAATTGACTTTGTTAGCCCTAATCCTGCAAGTGACAGTAACCCAGCGGCTATAGCCGCCAGTGGTAATTGGACTCAGGCTACTGATGTAGGTTGGGTAGCTGCCTGGGATATTACTGTACGAAATAGTAGTAATACAGGTTCACCTTTTCTAGGTCGAGTCTATTCAAACAGTTTGGCGCTACGGATGCCAGACTTAGGTAATGATTTCGCCCCCCTACTTTACGTCCAGACCTCTGATGGTTATCGTTATCAGATCAATCCAAGGCGTTTAAGCCCCTACACATTTGTCTTGTTTGCCAACAACAATGGGTTTAAGTCTTCTGCCACTAATGCTCCACTTTTTCGGTCTGTGGATTTTCCTGGAGGTACTGGGCTTGAATCTGGCGTTACTGTCCAAAATCCCAATTCGCCAGACAGTGGTAACAATGTCACCCACAAGATTTTCTTTAACACTCCTGATAGTCTTCTGCCCTCCTTCGCATCAAGTGCTAGCGGTAGTACATGGCTCCTCACAGCACCAATTGCTCCCCAGCCCAGTGCATTCGTCTTTAGGGGTGCTGAGGGTACTGCTGGTCAAGCAGGCACATCACCTTTAGGTGGCAACTTTAGCTTTAACAGTAATGTAACAGGACGTTTTTTAATTACTCTTGACCTAAATCAGAATGGTACTTATGGGGATGCAAACGATCGGGTACTGTCTGGCTTTGCCACGTCAGGAACAAACACCATATTCTGGAATGGTAGAGATGGCTCTGGAGCCGTTGTACCTGCAAATACTGTTTCTTATGGTAGCCGGATTACACTGTACGCGGGTGAAATACATTTCCCACTTCTAGATGCTGAAAATAACCCTGCTGGCTTGACAATTCAACGACTTAATGACCCTGTGCCACCCACAAGCCCAAATCCCGATCCTTATTTAGTCTACTTCGATGACACAACAGTTGGAGGCTCCTCTACTGCTATTAATGGAGTGAGCAGCAGTGCTGGGGCGCACAGTTGGCCTGATAATTTTGGTAATAATAGAGGGCTTGATACCTGGGCGTATTATCCCTCTAGCATTGCTCAACTTAATGGTGGTGTTACGCTCAGACAAGCTGACCTGGAAGTTGTGAGTAAGACTCACACCCCAGTAGCCTTGAGTACGGGCAGCACTGTAACCTACACAATCGTTGTCAGGAATAACGGTCCGAATGATATCACTAACGCAGCGTTCACCGATACTGTTCCTGCACAAATTACAGGAGTGAACTGGAGTTGTACTGTGTCGCCTGTTGCTAGTGGTAACAGTTGTGGAGCAGCAAGCGGTACGGGTAATGCGATTAATACAACTGTCAGTCTTAAAAACGGTGCTGCGGCAACCTATATCGTCACTGGTACAGTCTCTAGTTCTGGTACTCTCACTAATACAGCCCGGATTATTCGCACTGACGATACAACTGACCCGGATGATATTACCAAGACAGGTGCAGGCAATAACAGCAAAACTGATACCACCACAGTTAGTATAGCCCCCGATCTGACTATCACTAAGACCCATACAGGCAACTTCACCCAAGGTCAAACTGGCGCAACCTACACTCTCACGGCTAGGAACATCGGCACTACCTCAACCAGCGGCACTGTTACAGTGACTGATACCTTACCCCCAGAACTGATACCTACAGCGGCATCAGGAACGGACTGGATTTGCAATATCAGTGGTCAGACTGTCATATGCACCCGAAGTACCGCTCTAGCTGCTAATGCCAGCTATCCTGCCATTACCATTACTGTCAATGTTGTCAATAACGCCCCCAGCCCTGTGATTAACACAGCCAGAGTTTCTGGTGGTGGGGAAATTAATACAGGAAACAATAGTGCTAGTGACTCAACAACAATAAACGCTTCGCCAAGAATAGACTTAGACGGAAACAACAGTTCAGGAGCCACAGGCAATAACTATCAAAACACTTTTACTGCTGGTGGCGGAGCGGTACGAGCGGCAGATGCAGATGTGGCAATTACGGACGACAAAAACTTCATCAACTCCGCCACAATTACCTTGACTAACCGTCCTAATGGTAATGCTAATGAAAACCTAACTATTGACGCTACCGCCGGTGGTACTGTTAGCGGTGTCACGGTTAGCACTTACAACGCTGCTACTGGTACAATTACCCTTACTAGCACTACTCCTGGTACGATTACCCTGGCACAGTATCAAGCGATTATAGCTACGCTCAGATACAACAACACTGTAGCTAGTCCAAATACTACCAATCGCATTATTAATGTTCAGGTGACAGATAGCGATAATTTAATTAGTAACACTGCTATCAGCACTATTAGCGTCACTATACCTATTATTACTGTCCCAAATTTACTTCTGATCAAGCGCATTACCGCAATTAACGGCGAACCCATCGTAATTAGGTTCCAAGATGGGCTAAATAGTCCTGGTAGTCCCAACAATGTGGGAAATAAAGCTGCTGATGATAATGATAGTGATTGGCCTGGGACTCCTCCCCGCAACGAATCTTTGCGCGGTGCGATTAACAGCAGCACGATCGCACCAACGGTTAATTTAAAGCCTGGCGATGAAGTGGAATATACAGTTTATTTCCTCAATACTGGTGCTGCATCAGCAGATAATGTCAGTATTTGCGATTTTGTACCAGCAAACCAAACCTATGTTGGTACAGGCTACAATAGCTTGTCTACAGCAGACGCTGGAGGACTACCAGGCACAAATTACGGAATTGCGATTTTAAGTGCTAATGGTGGTACGCCAGTAAAAGCAACTAATGCGGTGGATGGCGATCGCGGTCAATTTTATACTTCTAACTTTCCCGGTGCTTGTACAGGAACACCTAATGGCAATGGTGCAGTAGTGGTAAATATGGGCAGTATTCCCCATGCTACGGGGCCTGGTACGCCTGCTAGTTCCTACGGTTTTATCCGTTTCAAAGCCAAAATTAATTAGTTGTAACTTTTTTCGTCTTGCCCAACAACTATACCTAGTCATAAATCGGAATGAATGGAAATAATTTGAATATTTTGGGTACGGTGAATAGATTTGTTGAGCTTTTCATTTGTAATAAACTCTGTCGCACCTATGGAAACGGCTGCCGCTATGTGTAAAGCGTCCATTGCTCCCAATCCAAACTGACTTGACTCTTGATAAGCATTCTGAATTACGCGCTCAATATCTGTCGCCCAATAAACTACGCCACGAAAAAACTCCTCATAAAACTCAACTTCATCTGTTTGATTGTTAAAAATTGCTTTTGGCAAAACTTCCAGCTTGACGAAAATGCTCGAAGCAAATACACGGTCTGGGGCTTTTAGCACATCTAAAGCTCTTTGAGCAACCAGTCCTTCGGCACGTGCTGCATAGATCAGTACGCCTGAGTCAATAAATGTACGAATCATCTACTCGCCTGGATAACCACCTCGACGTTCGGCTTTTTCCCGTTCTGCTTCTTCAGGAGTTAATAAGGATTGACCAGAAGTGACAATTTTATCCCTAATCTTTTGTAGCCTTTCTCCAAGCGGTGATATTACAGGTTTAATGGTTTCTTGCTGTTGGGACTTGCGGGAAAACTCTAAAAACTCTACAAATTCTATTACCTTTTGTTGTTCCTCTGGTAGCAAAGTCTCAAACTTCTTGATTAATAGCTCTTTGACACTCATAATTGCTCCCCTATTACTGGGCATCTAAAATCTGTGGCGCATCTACATGGTAATACTCAACCTTGACAAACTTCTCCCAGTCAAGTTTTGTGGGATCTTGCATGGATAAATCTCTGGCTGCAAAGCTACCATAATAACTAATGCAGTGGATGGCGATCGCGGTCAATTTTTAAACTCTGGCTTTCCTAGTGCTTGTACAGCAACAAACAATGGCAAAGGTGCAGTGGTGGTCAATATAGGCACTGTTTCCAACGCTACTGGTGCAGTTACTCCAGCCAATTCCTACGGCTTTATCCGTTTCAAAGCCAAAATTAATTAGTTGTTACCCTTGCCATGATTAAAAAGCTTTATGGTGGAACTAGAATTTAGCTGATTGTTTTTTACTTTTAACTATGCCGCATTCTTATTTTGATTCGGAAAATAACAGCCACAAGTCTTTTGAGTTACCAGGGGCAAAACCTCACTATAACCCCGATCGCCCTGGACAAGTTGAGCATATTTTTTTAGACCTTAACCTGGATATCCCCAATCAAAGCTATACAGGGATTTGCAAAATCGCACTTAAACCAGTAACAACAGGGATTAATCGCTTATCATTAGACGCGGTGAATCTCAATATCCAGTCGGTAGACATTGATGGGACACCGCAAAGCTTTGATTATGACGATGCTAAGTTAGACATTCGTTTAGAAACCGCAACAGAATCCGGGAAAGTAATAAAAATTGCGATCGCCTATTTGGTAGAAAAACCCCAACGTGGACTTTACTTCATTACTCCAGACGATCATTATCCCAATAAACCAACCCAAGTTTGGACGCAAGGAGAAGATGAAGATTCCCGCTATTGGTTTCCTTGCTTTGACTATCCAGGACAATTAGCCACTTCAGAAATTAGAGTCCGAGTACCTAATAATATGAAAGCTATTTCTAACGGACGCTTGGTTGAAACTCAGCAGGACGGCAAATCGACGATTTATCATTGGTTGCAAGAGCAAGTACATCCTACTTATTTAATGACGTTAGCGGTAGGAGATTTTGCCGAACTTGAGGATGAATGGCAAGGTATTCCTGTAACTTACTACGTGGAAAAAGGCAGGGAAGAAGACGCACGGCGCAGCATGGGCAAAACTCCCCGGATGATTGAGTTTTTTAGCGAAAAGTATGGCTACTTATATCCTTTCCCCAAATACGCCCAAGTCTGCGTTGATGATTTTATTTTTGGCGGGATGGAAAATACTTCTACAACCTTACTAACCGATCGCTGTTTGCTGGATGAAAGAGCGGCTTTAGATAATCGTAATACCGAAAGCTTGGTTGCTCACGAACTTGCTCATCAATGGTTTGGCGACTTGGTAGTAATTAAACATTGGTCGCACGCTTGGATTAAAGAAGGGATGGCTTCTTACTCTGAAGTTATGTGGACGCAAGAGGAATATGGAAATCAAGAAGCGGCTTATTACCGTTTGCTTGAAGCCCGTAACTATTTAGCCGAAGATAGCAGCCGTTACCGTCGCCCGATTGTTACCCATATTTACCGAGAAGCAATTGAATTATACGATCGCCATCTCTACGAAAAAGGTTCTTGTGTGTACCATATGATTCGCGCCGAATTAGGCGATGATTTGTTTTGGCAAGCAATTCAAACTTTTGTTAGAGATAATGCCCACAAAACTGTAGAAACTATCGACTTATTACGGGCAATTGAAAAGGCTTCTGGGCGCAACTTGCTATTTCTATTCGATCAGTACGTTTATCGCGGCGGTCATCCCGATTTTAAAGTTGCCTATTCTTGGGACTCCGACAGCAAACTAGCCAAAGTTACCGTCACTCAAACCCAAGTTAAAGAAGGTAGTAATACTGATTTATTTGATCTAAAAATTCCAATCGCTTTTGGCTATACCCAAGAAGGAAAGCCAACAGAGTTTAAAACCTTCCCGGTGCGAATTTACGAACGGGAACAAAGTTTTTACTTTCCTTTAGCTGAAAAGCCCCACTTTATTAGCTTTGATGCCGGAAATAATTACTTAAAAACTGTTGCTTTAGAATACGCTTTGCCAGAATTACAAGCACAGTTGCAATTTGACAAAGATCCCGTTTCGCGGATTTATGCTGCTATAGCGATCGCAACTAAAGGTGGACTTGAAGCAGTCAAGGCGCTGACTAAAGCTTTGAAAAGCGATGCGTTTTGGGGTGTACGGGTTGAAATCGCCAAGAATTTAGCGGAAGTCAAGCTAGACCAAGCTTTTGATGGTTTGGTGGCGGGTTTACAAGATGAAAATGCTTTAGTTCGTCGGGCGGTAATTGAAGCTTTGGCGCAAATTAAAACCAACGCTAGTTACAAAGCAATCAAACCTTTGGTTAAAGATGGAGATCCTAGCTACTACGTTGAAGCAGCCGCCGCTAGAGCGATAGGTGCGATCGCATCAGTAAATTTAGATGACGAGTCAAAAGAGAAAAAAGCTATTAAGCTGCTTAATACTGTACTAGAAAAAGCAGGTTGGAACGAAGTTGTGCGATCGGGGGCGATTTCTGGGCTTAGTCAGTTAAAAACTTCCCCAGAAGCCCTTGACATCATCTTGCAGTACACGAAACCGGGCATTCCTCAAGCTTTGCGTTTGGCGGCTATTCGGGCTTTAGGGACGGTTTCTGTGGGTCAAAATCCGGTAAATTTGGAACGAATCTTAGAACGTTTAGACGGGCTATCACTAGAAACATTTTTCTTAACGCAAGTATCTGTAGTTGTGGCTTTGGGACAAATGGAAACTATCAAAGCGGCAGCGATTTTGAATGCGTTAGCTAATCAAACCCCCGATGGTAGAGTACGGCGAATGGCCCAGGAAGCCGTGCAACAAGTGCAAGCAAAAGCTGGTTCAGTGCAAGCAACAAAACAATTACGCGAAGAACTCGACCAACTTAAAAAAGATAATCAACAACTCCTAAGCCGTTTAGAAAGCTTGGAGGCTAAATCAGCTAGTAGTTAAGACTCTCAGAAGATACTTTATATTTCCTCCCCCCTTTTTTAAGGGGGGATCTACGCGATCGCAAGATACCGATCCCACTTTCTACAACATCCTTTAAGACTTAGAAAAATATACCTATAACTTTAGCTAGACCTCTTATTACTTTTCTTATAAATACTTTGTACTTTTAAATACTATAATTAATAAAAAGATATACATAAGTGGTTGCTTTTGGCGGCTGTAATTAAAAAAAGCTACCTATTTTTAGATAAAACCACAATAAAAGTACAATTCTCAGTTTGAGAGGCAGATCGAGGCGTGGGTCAGTATCAAATTGGTCAAGAAAATCGGCGCTACAATCCTGAAGCGCTTGTAAAATACTTCCGTTTCCGTCCTTGGCTAGTATGGGGACGGATTTTAACTATTATTTGGTATTTTTCGGGCTTTGTGTTGGGGATGAAAACCGATGAGTGGTTGGGAAAAGCTGAACAGAATCAGCCGTTGCGTGCTACACAACTCCGAAAAATAATTACTCGTTTAGGACCAACGTTTATTAAAGTTGGTCAAGCACTATCAACGCGCCCAGACTTAATTAGAAAAGACTTTTTAGAAGAATTAATCAAGCTGCAAGATCAATTGCCACCTTATAATAATGCGATCGCATTTCAAACTATAGAAAAAGAATTAGGTCGCCCCTTAGAAGAAGTATACAGTGAAATTACCCCTAATCCTGTAGCCGCCGCTAGTTTGGGACAAGTATATCAAGCCCGTTTGCATAGTGGGGAAGAAGTAGCAGTAAAAGTACAACGCCCCAACTTACGCCCAGTTTTAAACCTAGACTTGTATTTAATGCGTTGGGCGGCGGGTTGGCTTGCGCCTTGGCTTCCACTCAATCTTGGTCACGATTTACAAACAATTGTTGATGAGTTTGGGACAAAATTATTTGAAGAAATTGATTACTTAAATGAAGGTCGCAACGCCGAGAAATTTGCTACAAATTTCCGCGACGATCCCCGCGTCAAAGTTCCATCTATTTATTGGCGCTATACTAGCCTCCGCGTCTTAACTTTGGAGTGGATAAACGGATTCAAACTTACCGATACAGAGAGCATTAAGCAAGCCGGACTCGACCGAA
>CAJQOK010000549.1 GCA_905479905.1 uncultured Aliterella sp. | reverse complement strand
CAAAGGAGATATTGCTAAATTACTGGAGCAAGTGCAAAAAAGGATCGATAGACCAATAAATGGCGACTTCTTACCGAAAATAATTGTATTTACAAGCTTTGTGCAGACTTGCGCGGAACTTAATCGCTACTTAGTGCAGGCTTTTGGGGAAAGTGCGATCGCAATTCATCAATATGGCACATCAAGAGAACAAGCTGAAGATAATATCAACCGATTCAAAAACAATCCTAGCTGTTTTATCTTAATTAGCGATTTTTCTGGAGAAGAAGGACGCAATTTACAATTTGCTGATGGATTAATTCATTTTGACTTACCTTGGTCGCCCAATCGCCTAGAACAAAGATTAGGCAGAATTGACCGCATTGGGGGCAAAGTAGCCATCAATTCTTGGTTACTAGCAGGGGTAGATTTGCCCGATAGTCTTCATCAGGCTTGGTATGAGTTACTAAAATCGGGATTTGGCATATTTACTCAATCCGTTGCCAGCTTACAGTTTTATATTGATGAAAAGTTACCAGAATTAGAAAATATCCTGTTTAATTCTGGCGCTGCGGGATTAATAGAGGCGACTTCTCAAATTCAGAAAGACATTGCTATAGAACAAGTAAGAATTAGCGAACAAAATGTTTTAGATGATATTGATGCAAACGATGAAAATGCGCTTAATTATTTCCAAGAATTAGAAACCTACGATGATCGCCACCAAGAATTGCAAAAAGCTACAGAAAGCTGGCTTTGTAGTGCTTTACAGTTTCTCCGAGTCGATAACCCTGATATAGCCGGAGTTTGTCAATACAAGCCTAGCGATCGCACTCTAGTACCCGCAAATGTGCTAGTTGAACGCTTTTCTACTCAAGCTAAAAAATCTGGAACTTACAATCGCAGATTAGCAAACAAACATTCTGGAATTGACCTTTACCGCATTGGCGAAGGATTTACAGAAAAACTAGCGTCTTATATGTATTGGGACGATCGCGGACAAGCCTTTGCAATGTGGCGACATGACAAAGCTTGGGATGCGGGAGAAGGTACAGAATGGCTGGGATTTCGCTTTGATTATACGGTGGAAGCCAATTTAACTTTTGCAAAAGATTCCGCTCTCAATAAGTTAGAGATTAAAACTCTTAGACGACGCGCCGATGCGTTGTTTCCACCCAAATTAGAGACAGTTTTCGTCAACGCGCGGATGGAGATTGTTGAGGATACAGGTTTATTAAATATCTTGCAACGTCCTTACTATGGCAAAGACAGGGATTACCGCGACTACAACTTGGCAAAAGACCGTTTATCAATTATTGATGAGTTTATCGATCCGAGTAAATGGTCTAACTTCTGCCAACTGGCGCGGAAAACTTCAGAAAAATTGTTACGCGATCGCCCAAGTTTCAGTGAATTATGCCAACAAAGAGCCAAAGTTGCAACTTTAAAACTAGACAACCGCCTCAACCAGCTTCAATTGCGCCTCAACCGAGTATCGGAAGCAACTGCTAATTCATCTTTATTAGCTGAGGAACTTACCAACGAAACCAATATTAGCCAAGCCTTAGTTGAGGGAATATATCGCCCCCGTCTCAAACTTGATTCAGTGGGATTCATGATAATTTCTGGGCGACTTCCTGTCGGGGAAAAGGAGGCGATCGGCTGGTGATTAACTCTTTTCAAGCACTCCAAGACTTCATTCAAACTGGGGATACATCTTTCTCTAGCTTTGAAGCTTGTCATCAACGCTTAATCGATGCTGTTAAGGCTGAGGGAAGAAAGCGATCGCCTGTAGATATTGCCTGTTTAGTTCGTCACGCCCTCCGACGCGAAGATGAATTACAAAAAGGAGAAGCTTTTATTAAAGTACCTCGAACTTTTCCTTATCCTGACCGAGAAACCTGGCAACAAAGCGGCATCAAAATTGTGGGTGAAGGCTCGGATTACTATCTAATTAGCGCCCGTCCTTGGCTACCTGACTGGCTCAATTGTGCTGACGAATCCCCAGAATCCGCCGCCTTTAAAGAGACTTTACGGCGCAACTACGACCCCGTACCGGGCGATCCATTTCTCAAGTTAGTTGGCTTGCAAAATTATCGGAGTGCGGCGCAACGCGAGGCTATTCGCGCGGTTTTGACTGCGCCCAAAAATTCGACCTTGGTAGTCAACCTTCCTACAGGTTCGGGAAAAAGCCTTTGCGCTCAACTACCTGCTTTGATGCAAAGTCGCAAAGCTGGAGTCAGTGTTGTAGTTGTTCCGACCACCGCTTTAGCCCTCGATCAAGAACGAGCTTTAGAGCCTTATATTAAGCATCCAACGGCTTATTATGGCGATGACTCGGAGGGCGGGATTGCGCGAAGAAAAGAGATGAAAGCTCGGATACGCCAGGGGACTCAACGGATTATTTTTACTTCTCCTGAAAGTCTCATTGATTCTCTTGCTCCTGCTCTTTATGATGCCGCTAAACAGGGACTATTGCGTTATTTTGTTATCGATGAAGCTCATATGGTCGAACAGTGGGGAGATGGATTTCGCCCAGCTTTTCAACAATTACCGGGGTTACGCACCGATTTGTTGCGTTTGTCATCTTTCAATACTTTATTACTTACTGCAACTTTGACAGCTTCTT
>CAJQOK010000548.1 GCA_905479905.1 uncultured Aliterella sp. | reverse complement strand
AAGTTTTGTAACTAAGAATTTGCAAGCAGGGCGTTCGGTGGCATAATGTCCAGCATCAATCAATATTAAACCGCGATCGCGACTTTCTTGAAATTGATGAAATTTGCAATCAGAGGTTAAGTAAGCTTGCGCCCCCGTTTTGACTACTTCAGAAATGTAACTAGCACCGCTTCCCCCTAAAACCGCTACTTTGTCAATAGTTTGCTCCAAATCGGCGGTAGGAGAAATTATTAATCTCGGCGGATTTAAAAGAGTTTGAATTTGGGCGAGTAACTCCGCTAAAGTTAGCGTTGGGTTTAGTTCTCCCACTCGTCCGTAACCTAAATTAGCTTTAGTTGGTACGATTGGGGTGACTTGTTTTAATTTCAACAAAGTTGCTAGGATATCGGCGGTTCCTTCTTGGACTTGGTCAAAGTTGGTGTGAGCGGTATATATACCGATTTGATGGCTCAAAGCTAGGCGAGTTATTTCAGTAATTGCCTCTCCCGTGCGTAAAGATTTGAGTGGATTGAAAATTAGCGGATGGTGAGCAAAAATTAGATTAACTTCTGTACCTGCCTTTTGCAGGGCGATCGCTTCCTCGATTACTGCTAAAGTAGGCGTTAAGCACACTAATACTCGTGCAGACTGGTTTAGTACCCCAGGCTCAATTTGCCAGCCGCAATTGTCCCACTTTTCCTGCCAAGCCGGATTTGCCCAACCTTCAAACCAATCAATTAAGTCGGCAATTATCATACTCTCAATTCACGCATCAAGTTTTGAGTAACCCAGTATCTTAAGTTACACTACCATTAATCCTAATTCCAGAAAATGACAAAATTTTTTTAAATTCAATTTCTAGCGTCCCTCTGTCTAAAGGCTTAGGGAAGTGCCAAGTTAGTTGTTGCCATCTATACAATCAAATAAATTATCAGCCCATCCACAAGCTAAACAATTCCAGTTTAATACCCGTTTTTTGACTTTGGGGAAAGGGTAACCGCAATTAGGACATAAACTCGTTTTAAAGGGGTGAGTCATAATTTGCTGCAAATTTTCTTGAGGAGTCAAACCAGAGCAATCCTTAGCAGGTTCTCGGCGGGTTTGTGTTGGGGGTAAATCGAGGAAACTTGCAAATTTTTGAGGAGTCGCAATCAAAAAGTAGTTTGTTAAAGAACTTACACTTAAAACAAAACTATACTTACTATTCGTAATAGATATTTTACTGTTATCAACAAGAGAGTAGCCTTTATTAATCAGCTTTTTACTAGCACAGACAGCATTGCTACTATTTATAATTTGTCGTCTAGCGCTGGCAATCCTTTGGATGTGAGTGCTTCTACTCATTTTCTTATCAGATTTTTACTTGCTTAAAGCTTAGTTTGACAGCTATTGAGGGGAAAAATTTTCAACGCAGCGTACAAATATTTCAACTCCCATCATTAGCGCCGTTTCATCAAAATCAAAGCGAGGATGGTGATGAGGATAAGCTAGGTTTTTAGTAATATTGGCAGAACCCAAAAAGAAATAACAACCAGGTACTTCTTGCAAGAAAAATGACATATCTTCGCCGCCCATAGTTTGGCATTCTGGCACAATTCCCACTGGAGTTTCTACAACGTTCATAGCTTGCTCCTTTACTAATTGAGCAATGTCTTTATTATTAATTACTGGCGGGTAAAGTTGCCAGTATTCTAAATCATACTTTGCGCCGTAACTACTACATATTCCGGCAATAATTTGTTCGATTCTTTGTTGGATAAACCCGGCAAACTTGGGATGGAAATAACGTACAGTACCGTTTAGCTGGGCGGTATCGGCAATAATATTTAATGCTGTACCTGCATGAAATTCGCCGACTGTGACTACGGCTGATTCTATAGGATCGATATTTCGCGCCACAACGGTTTGTAAAGCGCTGACAATTTGCGCTGCAACTACAATAGAATCTACGGTTTGATGAGGCATTGCGCCGTGTCCGCCTTTGCCCAAAATCCGCGCGCGAAAACACTCCACCGCCGCCATTAATGCACCTTCGCGCACTCCCACCGTACCCAGGGGAAGATTATTCCATAAATGCAGCCCAATAATTGCATCTACATCGGGATTAGATAATACCCCAGCAGCAATCATTGGTTTAGCGCCCCCTGGAGACTCCTCGGCGGGTTGGAAGATGATTTTGACTGTACCTGTAAAATCATCGCGGTGCTGGGCTAAGTAGCAAGCTGTAGCTAGGGCGATCGCTGTGTGTCCGTCATGACCGCAAGCGTGCATTACGCCGTCGTGCTTTGAGCAATAATCTACTTCATTTTGTTCTTGAATTGGCAAAGCATCCATATCCGCCCGAATTGCCAATACTTTCCCGATTTTGTGGCTGCGGATAATGGCAACTATTCCTGTATGGGCAATTTCTGTTTGATGCTCGATACCCCATTCTTGCAGCTTTTGGGAGATAAATTGCGCTGTTAATTGTTCTTTAAAGCCTAATTCTGGGTATTGATGAATTTTTCGCCGCCATTGCACAATTTGCGGTTGTAATGCTCTAATTTCTGCCCGAATGCTCGATAAATCGATATTAAGTGGATTTATTGAAGTAGCAACCATGTTTTAAATTAGAGATTTAACTAAATTGGTAATGGGTAATTGGTAATTGGTAATTGGTAATTTCAATGAACAAGGAGGTAAGAATGGAAAGGAGACAGGATTACAAAAAGAAAAATCATCACACTTTTAGCAACGCTACTAAATTTTACCAAATTAGGGCAAGGCGATCGCTTTACGATTGGCAGAAGATAAAGTAAGAGGCATTAATCTTTCTAAATCTAAGTTTGCCGCTACTTGCGCTAGTTTGTCTAAGTCTGTGGGGTTTTCTAAGTAAGGCAAGCAGCCTAATATGGGGATATTAGTTAAAGATTGAATTAAGTCTACAGGTGTCAAATCGTTAATTTGCGCTTTTGTAACTGGTTGCACGCAGTTTAAAATAATGCCTTTAAGAGCAACGCCTGTTAGCCTAGCTAAAGCTACATTAGCCACAGCTTGAGAAATTGCGCCTAATTTTACCGGAACTACTAAAACTGTTGGCAATCGCCATTCGGCGGCTAAGTCAGCGACGGTAAATTCGTTAGTTATCGGAGATCCTAACCCTCCCAAGGCTTCTACTAATACAAAATCTCGCGCCGATATTAATTGCTGGAACTTTTGCCATACTAAACCTAAGTCTATCGTGCGTCCTTCCTTGGCGGCGGCAATAGGCGGGGCTAAAGGTGCGTCAAAGTATAAAGGATTTATTTCGTCGATAGATTGGTTGAGAGTAAATAATTGCGAATATAGTTCGCGATCGCCAATTCCGGCTTGAATGGGCTTCATAATCCCCAAACTAGGAGAAACAAACCTTTGCCAATAAGCTGCTAGTGCTGTGGTTAAAACAGTTTTACCTGTTTCTGTATCTGTACCTGTAATTAGTAGTGCGTTCAAAATATCCTGTTAATTAGTAGGGGGTTCAGAAATTAGCGGCGACGGGAAAGTTTGCGGCGCTACTTTGTTATTTTGACTTAATAACCAACTTACAAATAATAAAGACGTACCGCCAGCAATTAAAGCTACTGTTACAAAGATTAGAGCGATCGCCCACCAACGTTCCCAAATCGATAGCTTGGTAATTGGTTGTAATTTTTTGGTAGGAATTGGTTTAATTTCGTCAGGACGGCGACCGATCGCCATTGTATTTATTTGGGAGGGGGCAATAGTTGGGAGGGAAGAATGTGCCTCCTTTTGCGGCAACGCAGCGACTGGTGGCGGACTTGCTAAGGCGGGTAATTTCTCCTTTTGGGACGGGGGTTCTGTCACTGATTGCAAGACTTTGGCGACTTCTGCAACCGACTGATAGCGATCGCTTGGCTTGTAACTAAGCATCCGATCAAGTAAAGAGGCAAATTCTGGACTTACCTTTGTCCACTTTTGCCAAGTCCAAGTAAATTGTTCGTTATCAAATAATTCTGGAGGCTGTTTGCCTGTAAGTAAAACTATAGCGCTGACTGCTAAGGAATACAGATCGCTACTAGCGTAAGCCCTCCCGGTTTGCATTTGTTCAATGGGTGCGTAGCCTAGCTTCCCTACTGTTGTAACTGAAGCTGGATTAATTGCTTGTATTTGGGTAGCTATTTCGTTAACTACACCAAAATCAATCAATACGGGCTTAGAATCGACCGAGCGTTCAATAATGTTATCGGGGGATATATCGCGGTGAATAATGCCCCTAATGTGTAAATGAGCAAGTACAGGTAATATTTGCTGCAATAGTTGGATTATCTCTACTTCGGTTAAAGTTTTACCTATCCCTTGCCTTTGTTGCAGTAATTTCCAGTAAGTTTTGCCTGCTATATAATCTTGGACTAAAAACAGCCGCCCATCTTGCTCAAAAGTGGCTCTAAACTGCGGAATTTGGGGATGATGAATTTTGTATAAAACCGTTGCTTCTTTTTGAAACAACTGTTTTGCCTTTGCTAAAGATTCTGGCGTACTTTGAAAGGGAATTAACTCTTTGAGGGCGACTAACTCGTTAAATCGTCCTATATCTTCTGCCAAATAGGTACGCCCAAACCCCCCTTGACCTAAAATTTTAATTAAACGATAGCGATCTTGAAGAACTGTTTGCAGGGGAATGGGTGGTTGCATTACGACGAAACTAAGTAGTTTTAAAGTTTATAAATCGCACTAGCATATTTACTTTGTATTTTATAAGCCTACTGAATAATAGTCTTAAGCTCGCAATTTCCCTAGCTAGTAATAAAAACAAGTAGCAGGGCTAAAGGATGGATTTTGAGGTTGCTACTAAAATAAGTATTAAAGAAGATTGGTTAAATTAATGAAAAAGTTGATATTTATTTTAGCAAGTGCGATCGCATTTATAATCCTTGTCACTCCTCCAGCTTTGGCGACATCAACAACGGAGACAGCGACACTTTTTACCAATAACTGCGCGGGTTGCCATATCAACGGGGGTAATATTGTTAGGCGTAATAAGAGTTTAAGGTCAAATGCACTAAAGAAATTTGGGATGGATTCCACTGATGCGATCGCTCAATTAATCAAAAATGGTCAATATGCCATGCCAGCTTACAAAGGTCGTCTCACTGATTCGCAAATTATTGATGTCTCAGCCTATGTATTAGAGCAAGCAGCACAGGGCTGGAAGTAATATGTTTGAGCATTTAAAACTCTGTCTTCTTTGCTGTTGTCTTCTTCTGGCTAGTTGTGGATCTGTATTAGCAACCCCTGACAATATTTATCAATTAAAAACCATCCATAGCCCTGATGGTATTGGTAAGTTTTATCAAGGTAGAGAGATAGCTAAGGTTATGGGGCATACTGAAGCACTATGGTTAGAGCGTCCATCGCGGGAATTTGAAGAACAGCCGCAGCAGCTAATAGATGCTTTAAATCTTGCACCTACAGATGTTGTAGCGGATATAGGCGCAGGTACGGGCTATTTTAGCTTTAAGTTAGCACAAAAGTTATCTTTAGGCAAGGTCTTCGCTGTAGATATTCAGCCAGAAATGTTAGACATTATTGAGTTTATAAAAAATGAAAATAAAATTACTAATGTAGAGCCTATTTTAGGGAGTCTTACTAATCCTAACTTACCGGAAAACAGCATTGATTTAGCAATTATGGTAGATGCTTATCATGAGTTATCGCAACCTCATGAAGTAATGCAAGAAGTTGTCAAAGCACTGAAACCAAAAGGCAAAGTAGTATTAGTTGAATATCGGCGAGAAAATCCGTTTATTGCGATTAAAAAGCTACACAAAATGACTCAAAAGCAAGCAATCAAAGAGATGTCAACGGTAGGTTTAGAATGGGTAGAAACGAAAGAGTTTTTACCATCTCAGCATTTGCTAATTTTTAGCAAATCTTAAACTATATCTGTTGCAAATTTACTTAAGTTTTCTTTTCTCCATTTTGCATCTAATTTACGATTAGTTTGTAACTCTAAAACTCTGATTCCTGAACTTGGAAGCTTTTTTAATTTTTGCTGCAATTGTTTCCAAGAATTAATCAATTCATGTTTTACATTGTAAGTTGCACATAGTTTAGCAAAATCAATATTTTGAGGCGTAGCAAAAAAATCTTCAAATGGTGGTTCAAATTTAGAAATAGGTAACATTTCAAAAATACCGCCACCATTATTATTAATCAAAATAATTGTTAGATGTCCAATAAATTTGTTATTTAATAAAAATCCATTAGTATCATGCAACAAAGCTAAATCTCCTGTTAACATCACACTACTTTGCTGACGATGCGCTATACCTAAAGCTGTTGATAAAGTACCATCAATCCCATTTGCACCGCGATTAAAAAAGGTTTGAATGTTTAGATTATTAGGTTGCCAGAAAAACTCTACATCTCTTACTGGCATACTATTAGAAATAAATAACGGTGTTTTTGCAGGTAGGGCTTTTGACAATAGCCAAGCAGTTTTACATTCAAATATTTGCTCTATTTCTACCATTGTAATATCTACATTCGCTCTAGCTTTAGCTTCACATTCGCACCATAGTTGTAAATAAGAGTTGTAAGCTTTGGGGAAAAACCTATAATTTTCTGCTAATTGCTCTATAGAAGTTTGCCAATGAGTTGTTTTGCCATGAAGTGGATCTAAATTGTGATTACTAGAGTCAATAATCCATCTTTCAGATTGAGAAGAAGTCAGCCAGTTTCGTAACTCTTTACTTGTAGGTAGTTCGCCGATTTGAATTACAACTTCTGGCTGAAGTTGCTTAGATAACTCAGAGTTTCTTAAAAGTAAATCGTAGGTAGAAATAAGATAAGGATTTAAGTCAGTGTAATTTCTAACTGGGGATAAACCTTCAGCTAATACGGGAAACTGAAGGAGTTTAGATAAATGAGCGATCGCACTTACATATTCTCGCGCATTTTTTGGTTGTGCAACCCCAGCGATAATAATACCGCGCTGAGATTCTTGCCACTGCACCGGAAATGTAGGCACATTGTACAGAGGTTTAACTGATTGCTGAAAAATGCTACTAAAAAATTCTTCATCCAACAAATTAGCTGCAATCCCGTCAGGAAGCGGCGCTAAAGGATCTCGAAAAGGAACATTTATATGCACCACGCCACCTACAGGATAAAGCGCCCTTTCCCAAGCATGAATAATTGTTTGGCGCAAATATGCCAACATCCCCATGTCCACCGATGGTAAAGCAAGTTCTGTTTGCCAATTTGGGTAAGTACCGTACAATTTTAATTGATCGATAGT
>CAJQOK010000547.1 GCA_905479905.1 uncultured Aliterella sp. | reverse complement strand
GCGCCTCATTGCAGCGAATACTTAGCAACAGACTTTTCCTCTGCATCTATTCAATATTTACAGCCTTTAGTAGAATCTTTACCTCAAGTTAAATTACTGCAACAAGTAGCAACAGATTTTACCGGGATATCTGCAAATTTTGACTGTGTGATTCTTAATTCTGTTGTCCAATACTTTCCTAGTTTAGATTACTTGCTGCAAGTGTTAGAGCAAGCAATTGAAACCGTCGCACCAGGAGGCTTTATATTTATTGGCGATGTGCGAAACTTACAACTATTATCAGCTTTTCATGCAGCCGTACAACTACATCATTCAGAGGGGGATTCGTCTCAAGAGCAGTTGCAGCAACAGTTACAAGCAGCACTATTTCAAGAGACAGAATTAGTTATCGATCCGGCTTTCTTTCCCGCATTGCAACAGCGCTTCAAAAGAATTAGTCATGTCCAAGTACAGCTTACACGAGGATGTAATTGCAATGAATTAACTCAATTTCGCTACAACGCCATTTTGCATATTGAATCCCAAACAACCCAAACTCCTGATTGTCAGCTTGATTGGGAATTTGGCAAGTTAACCATTTCTAAAGTAAATCAATACTTGCTCGAAAATCAGCCAGCAATGTTACAAGTAACAAAAGTACCAAATGCTCGTGTAATCACCGCCGTCAAAACCGCGCAATGGCTGACTGGTACAGAATCAAGCTTGTTAGAAACCGTAGGTATTGAGCCGGAAGATTGGTATAAATCAACTCCGCTATCTTACACCGTCGAAGTAAGTTGGATAAATACCGATGCTACAGGTTGCTATGATGTGATTTTTCAAAACATTAGTCAAAAAGTAACTTCTAATAGAGAGGTTGTAAGGGAAAGACACACAGCAAAGACAGATACTAATAATCCTTTACAAGCACAAATAGCTCGTCAAATCATCCCCCAGTTACAACAATATCTCCAGCAAAATCTACTCGATTATATGATTCCTGCTGCTTTAGTGGTGTTAGAAAAAATCCCCCTTACAACTAACGGTAAAGTCAATCGCCGCGCCCTTCCTGTCCCAAATTGGGGCAGAAATGCGATTTCTTTTAGCGCTACGTCTGGCGCGATCGCACCTACATCACCTACCCAGCAAAAACTAGCAAATATTTGGGTAGAATTGCTAGGACTAAAAAATGTTGGTACTCAAGATAATTTCTTTCAACTAGGGGGACATTCTTTACTAGCAACTCAACTAATTTCCCGTATCCGCGAAGCTTTCAGCGTAGAATTGCCTTTGCAAAAAGTCTTTGAAACTCCTCAAATCGCGCCCCTTGCTTTAGCTATCGAAGCCTTGCAAAACAGCCACCAAAAAGGCGCAGACATAGGGATTGTACCGCTTTCTCGTGATGCTCATCGCCGTTTGCGATCGTCTCTCAAAAATCCTGAAAACTCAGGGAGGTAATTCTTGCAGACTTACTCCATTTCTACCGATGAAGTTTTTGTTTTTCCGGCTGCTTTCGCCCAACAGAGACTATGGTTTCTAAGCCTTTTAGCGCCCAATAATCCTTTCTACAACGTATCTACGGCGATTCGTCTAACTGGAAACTTAAATCTAACAGCGCTACAGCAAACCTTTAACGAAATAATCCGCCGTCATGAGGTTTTACGGACAACCTTTGCAATGGAGGAAGGACAACTAAATCAAGTAATTGCAACGAGTGCAAGTATAAAGCTGAAACTTGTAGACTTGCAACATTTACCTATACTTGAGCGAGAAACTACTGCAAGAAAACAAGCGATCGCACTCTCTAATCTTCCCTTCAACCTTAGTACAGACTTGCTACTGCGAGTCACAATATTTCAACTAAATGTCAACGACTCTATTTTGCTGCTATGTCTGCATCACATTGTTGCTGATGGTTGGTCAATTGGCGTATTAATTAAAGAAATTACCGCTTTATATGCTGCTTTTTGGACAAATACTTCGTTATTACCAGATTTACCTATCCAATATGCTGATTTCGCCACTTGGCAAAAACAAGAGTTACCAAAAATAATCGCGTCGCAACTACCTTACTGGAAGACACAACTCGCCGATTTACAAACTTTAAATTTGCCATGTGATCGCCCTCGTAATCCCATTCCAAGCTATAAAGGCTCAACTTACAACTTTTTAGCCCTTCCAGCCAGCCTAAGCAAGTCTTTAGCAGCCTTCAACCAGCAAAGAGGCGTTACATTATTCATGACGATTTTAGCAGCCGTACAAACGCTGTTATATCGCTATACAGGACAAGAAGATATTGCTGTCGGATCTCCCATCGCCAATCGCAATCGCGCCGAGTTAGAACCATTGATTGGCTTTTTTGTCAATACTTTAGTCATGCGAGTTAATTTGTCTAGCAATCTTACCTTTGTTGAATTGTTAGCAAAGGTAAAACAAGTAACAATAGAAGCTTACGCCCATCAAGATTTACCCTTTGAAAAGCTAGTCCAAGAACTTCAACCAGAGCGAGATTTAAGCAAACATCCCTTATTTCAAGTAGCGGTATCTCTGCAAAATACGCCCTTTACAGCCTTAGAATTACCTGGACTTACCCTAAATCCCTTTGAGATAGAAAATGGCACAAGTAAGTTAGATTTGGAGTTAAATTTTTGGGAAAGTTCCGCCGGATTAGAAGCGCAGATAATTTATAGTACCGATTTGTGCGATCACGTTGCAATCCTCCGCATGGCGGGACATTTGCAAACTCTACTAGCAGGAATTATCAATAATCCCCAGCAGACACTAGCACAATTGCCCATTTTAACCGCCACCGAACACCAACAGTTACTAATTGACTGGAATAATACTTACCAAAACTATCCTGATAAGTGCATACATCAGATATTTGAGGAACAAGTAAATAATGATCCTAGTGCGATCGCACTCATACACGATAACAATCAACTAACCTACCAGCAGTTAAACGAACAAAGCAACCAACTTGCCCATTACTTACAAAGCTTGGGAGTTGTACCCGATGTACTTGTCGGTATTTGCTTAGAAAAGTCGCCGTTAATCGTTGTGGCAATTTTAGGAATACTCAAAGCTGGGGGTGCTTATTTACCAATAGATCCAAGTTATCCTAAAGCGCGATCGCGTTTCATCTTAGAAGATTCGCAAATAACTATTTTACTAACTCAACAATCTGTGTTTACCGAGGATTGGGAGCATAAATTAGTTTTTATTGATGATAATGCTATCGCATTATCAAACAAATATAATCCTACAAGTCCTGTAAATGCGGCAAATCTAGCTTATGCAATCTATACTTCAGGAACAACTGGACAACCCAAAGGTGTTTTAATCGAACATCGGGGACTAACTAATATAATCCACGCGCAAAGACAGATTTTTGACCTTAAGCTACAACATCGGATTTTACAATTTGCCTCAATTAGTTTTGATGCGTCTATTTTTGAAATAGTTATGGCATTAGCTAACGGCGCAACGCTTTATCTAATCCCAGAGAAATCGCGCCTAGGAGCATCCTTAACTGCTTATTTGCGTTGCCACTCCATTACCCACGCTACCTTGCCTCCAGCAGTTCTAAAAACCCTCGTACCAGAACAATTACCAGCTTTGCAAACCCTCATTTTAGCGGGGGAAGCTTGTACGAGAGACGTGACTATATGGGCAAAAAATCGGCGTTTATTTAATGCTTACGGATTAACAGAAACAACTATTTGGTCTACCATTGCAGAGATTGGGGATAGTATTTCGATAGGACGTGCGATCGCCAACACTCAACTTTACGTCTTAGACTCTAATTATCAACCCGTCCCTATAGGCATTCCCGGCGAACTATACATAGGTGGACTAGGAGTAGCGCGAGGCTATCTCAATCGTTCCGAATTAACAGTTAAAAGGTTCATTCCCAACCCCTTTGTAGAGACGTTGCGCTGCAACGTCTCTTTGCCAAAATTTTACAAAACTGGTGATTTAGTTCGCTACCTACCCAATGGAAATCTAGAATTTTTAGGTCGCCAGGACGAACAAGTAAAAATTCGTAGCTACCGAATTGAGTTAGGAGAAATTGAAAGCATCCTATCCCAACATCCAGCAATCCAAGCCACCGTAGTAGTTACGAAAGAAAACGCTGATAGTAAACAATTGATAGCTTATATAGTCTTCCAGCCAAACTTAACTCTTTCCCCTACTCAACTGCGGGACTTTCTCAAAGCAAAATTACCTGATTATTCCATCCCCTCAGCTTTTATTGTCCAGTCATCGCTACCTTTAACACCCAACGGTAAAATAGACCGAAATGCCCTAAAAAGCTCAAATACCACTACAAGCAAATCTTTTTTAGCGCCGCGTAATGCAACAGAATCAACCCTAACAACATTTTGGGCGCAAACTCTTAAGCTTGAAAGAGTAGGAATACAAGATAGCTTTTTTGAGTTAGGTGGAGATTCCTTACTAGAATTGGATTATTAGAGCAAATAAACCAGCATTTCAACCAAAACCTACCTTTATCCGCGCTTTTTAGTGCGCCAACCGTCGAACAATTCGCGCCTAACATTGAAAAAAACTACACTTGGTCGCCTTTAGTACCGCTTCAACCTCAAGGCGCTAAAACCCCATTTTTCTGCATTCATCCGATTTTCGGCGTGGTTTTACCTTATTACGAATTAGCAACCCATTTAGGCAAAGACCAACCATTTTACGCTCTACAACCCTGCGGTTTAGACGGTTTGCAGCCACCATTAACCAGCATTGAAGAAATGGCAGCTTGTTATATTAAAGCATTGCGTCAAGTTCAACCAAAAGGCGCTTATCAACTAGGTGGCTGGTCTTTTGGCGGTTTAGTTGCTTTTGAAATGGCGCGACAATTGCACCAAGCAGGCGAAAAAGTAAGTAAACTTGCAATTTTCGATACTCTTGCACCCATACCCAACAATCAACCGTCATTTTGGGATAGTTTAAAATTTCTTGTCACCACCGTACCCCAATCTATATATCCTTACTTGCTAGATTACTGGGAGTTAATTTGCGATGCTGCTAGTATTCCCAGCACTTTTGAGCAGATTCTCTCTCCGCACTGGTGGACTTCATTACTAGAAAACGCCACAATCACTCACCTTTTCCCCCAAGAAACTAGATTGCGAATGCTGGACGAATTAACAATTGAACGAATAATGAGGATTTTTTGGGCAAATAGTCAAGCTACATTAAATTATTCACCCCAAAGTTACCCAAAGGCGATCGCATTATTTAAAAGTAACGAACCCCTAACCACCACCGACACAACTTTAGGCTGGGGTCAATTAACAAATTCTGTTGTACTGCATTCCGTTCCTGGCAATCATTTAACCATGCTCAAAACCCCCAATGTTCAAGCATTAGCCCAAGAATTGAATAAGTATTTGATCTCTTAAGCAAAACTTCCTGACTTGGCAAAGTCGCCTTTAAGCGAGACAATAGTTAATACGTCTCCCGTTAATTCTCAACCTGTGAACACTGTTCGTACTGTTTCCGATACCAAAAGAGCTTTCTATTCTACTCACACTCGCCCGATAAACACTATTTATCGCCGCGTGGTTGAGGAATTAATGGTAGAAACGCACTTGCTCTCTGTCAACGCTGATTTTAGCTACAACCCCATATATGCGCTAGGTTTTGTTACCGCCTACGAGCGCTTTATGCAAGGCTATCAACCAGAACGGGATAAAGAATCAATTTTTCAAGCTTTGTGTCAAGCTATAAATACCGATCCTGATAAACATCGCCAAGATGCCGAACGATTGGGAAATTTTGCTAAAGGTTTATCACCTCAAGACTTGACTGCATGGTTGAGTGGTGAAAAGCCTGTAGATGGTTATGACGACTTGCAAGCGCAAATCAAAGAAATTGCCAATAATTCCAAATTCAAATATAGTCGTTTATTTGCGATCGGTGTATTTAGTTTACTAGAATTATCTGATCCAGAATTAGTTAAAGATGAAATTAAGCGTGTAGAAGCTTTCAAGCAAATTTCCAGCAGCCTACACCTACCCGAAGACAAACTCAACAAA
>CAJQOK010000546.1 GCA_905479905.1 uncultured Aliterella sp. | reverse complement strand
ACCTTGACGATCGCACACCAACCAGCCTTTTTTTGTCAAGCGATTTAGCACCGTTGTTACTGAAGTATAAGCCAATTCTCGGTCTGGGTCGGACAATATGCGATCGTGTATGTCCTTGACGGTCGCACAACCAAATTGCCAGACTATATCTAAAATTTCTGCCTCCAAGGGGCCAAGGGATAGTTGTTTGGGGCGGTAATTGGGTATAGCAGTCACAAAAATTTAAACCTTACCATAATGTGATTTTTTAGATACTAATAATTGAACCCATTGGTAGACAAGTTGTTAAACCTCTAGTTTGACAGCCCGTCTTTTGACACCAACAGCTACTTTATTTAATTTAATACAAGTACCGACTAACTAAAGAAAAACTTAGAGATTTGTGGCTAGAAAGCTTGCCTAGTATTAGTCAAAGCAATCTTTCAGCTTTGCCATGCTCAAAATTATTTAAGTGCTAATAATTATCTATTAAACATGAAATTATATTTTCTTTTGCCTAGTATTGCTTTATTGAATTTGAGTTTAATGTCCTTTGCTGCCGCCCAAACAGCCCCTGCAAATATAGAGAGCGATCGCAAATTACTGATTCAAAAACTAAAATCTGCCACCAACCCACCAGAACAAAAAATTGTCGAGCTAAGTGAAGTTACTTTTCCCTCCACTAAAGCCGAATTATTAGTACAACAACCCGATCTTGCCGACGAACTAAAAACTGAGGAAACGGCAGATCCTACTGACGTAGAAACCGATGAAGCAGAAGATCCTAACGAAATTCTCGTAGAAGTAGAAGGACAACAAGATACATTTACGCCAACTTCCTCGCCAGTTTACCAAATCACCGAAGAAGACCTGATTCAGCAAAACCCCAATAGTTTATCGGAAGCTTTACGAGGATTGCCCGGATTTGCGATTAATGACTTTGGTTTCGGCGCAGATATTCATACACGTACATATTTTCGCGGTACCTCAATTATTCAAACCGTGTATCTGCTCAATGGTAGACCCATCAACACCAATATCAATACTTATCACGGGGCGACAGACTTAAATAGCATTCCTGTAGGTGCAATTGAAAAAGTGGAATTGTCTAGCGGTACGAGTTCTACTTTGTACGGTTCTGAAGCCTTTGGGGGAGTAATTAATATTATTACTAAACAAGGTCAACAAACGCCTACTTTCAACGGTTCCGCAGAGTTTGGTGAATTTGAGCAGTCGCAATATCGCGCTAGTTATGGCGGCTCGATAAATTCGGTAAGGTTCAACGTTGGCTACGAAGAATACTCTGCCGAAAACCGCTACCGAGTCCCGGAAGGTTCAGTAAATCGTGATGCGGAGGGATTTTTATTTAATGGCGATACGGCAACTAGCAACTATTTCGGCAGCATAGGAGTAGATGTAAATTCGCGCAATACTCTAAGCTTGGATGCTTACAAAATTAGTAGCCGTAGAGGCTTGCTTTATTTTGGTTTTCCATTGCAAAGCGACAGACTCGATCATGATGTATTTAATGTCGGTTTATCGTGGAGAACTTTGCTCGGCAATAGCGATGACTCGGTTTTGAATACTACCATTGCCTATAACCAAGATTATTTTAATACTTACGGGCCCACTCAAAACAGATTTTTCCGCACAGGTACGCTCAATTCCCAAGCCGTCACCGCTAGAGTAGACCACGACTGGCAACTAACTTCAACTAATACCTTGCGCTGGGGAATAGATTTGCAATCAAACGATCTAAATGGAGATGTTTTGAGTACAGCGCCTAATCGCACAGCTTTAAATCAATCAGAAACTAGAGACAGGTTTCATACAGCGTTATTTGCTTTAAACAGTTGGAGAATTACCGATACATTTGGAGCCGATTTGGGACTAAGACAGAACTTTAGTAGTGAGTTTGGCAGCTACTTAAATCCTAGCGTCGGTTTGCGTTGGGCTGCTAGTCAAAATATTGCCTTACGTGGTAGTTGGGTAGGAGTGCAGCGCAATCCTGGCTTAGATCAGTTATATGTGTATGATACTGTCCACAACTGGCTACCCAACCCTGACTTAGATCCAGAAACCGGATCTTCTTGGACTGCGGGAGTCGATGTGCAGCTTTCTCGCAGTTTAACCGGGCAGTTTACTTATTTTGGTAGTAGTTTAAGCGATCGCCTGGGCATCCAAAACGGTCAATGGGCAAATATTGGTCTTGTCAAAACTAATGGTTTAGAAGCAGCGCTAAAGTGGCAAATTAACCCCCGGTGGTCAACATTTCTCAACTACACCTATACCGATGCCAAGATAAAGTCTGGCGCGGAGGAAGGTTTGCAATTAGGCTTACTTCCCTACTCTGTAGCACAATTAGGCGTTGGCTATGGTTCGGGAGATTGGCAAGTTAATTTGTATGCTAGTTACTTTGGCGGCGCAAGGCGAGCTTTCTTTAATAACCCTGGCGACAGCAATACAGATTTTTCGCCTTCTTTCCTCAATTTAGACTTAGCGGCGCGAGTACCTGTGTACAAAAGTATTGCTCTAACACTTTATTTAGAAAACCTAGCCGATGTGCAGTATGAAAAATCTAATCGCATCTATCACCCTGGTCTAACTTATCGCGTCGGGGTGTCTGCCACTTTTTGAGCTAATTACCTTTTAAAGTTTAAAAACTGGGTGTATTGCGGGTTAAAGAGCAGTTTAACTGTACCTGTAGGGCCGTTTCGATGCTTGGCGGCAATAACTTCAGTCACTCCGCGATCAGGAGAATCGGCATTGTAGTAGTCATCCCGATAAATCATTAATACTAAGTCCGAATCTTGTTCTAAAGAGCCAGATTCTCTTAAATCAGAAAGCAAGGGACGTTTGTTAGTTCTAGCTTCTACTCCTCTACTCAACTGAGATAGCGCAATAATTGGCACTTTCAATTCACGAGCTAAACCTTTGAGACTGCGAGTAATTTTTGATAGTTCTTGCACCCGATTGTCGCTGCTACTACTTTCCATTAGCTGCAAGTAATCGATCACAATTAAAGAGAGTTCGCTATTTTTCTCGGCTTGCAAACGGCGGGCTTGGCTACGCATTTCCATTACCGTCATGTTCGCCGTATCGTCTATATATATGGGCAATTGAGCTAAGTTACCAAAAGCTCGACTTAGTTGTTCCCACTCATTTTGACTAATTCTCCCACTCCGCATTCTTTGGCTTTCAATTCCCGCCTCACTAGCTAATAAACGCTGTACCAACTGCTCTTTAGACATTTCTAAGCTAAAAACAGCTACAGGCATTTTTTTGTAGCGAGTGGCAACATTACGAGCAATATTTAAGCATAAAGCCGTTTTGCCCATTGCTGGACGAGCAGCGATAATAATTAAGTCCGAGCGCTGGAAGCCACTTGTTAGCGCATCCAAATCATAAAAATCAGACAATATACCCGGTAAAGCTTGTTCGCGATCGCGGTTTTCTAAGTCTTGAAAGGTATCAGTTAAAGTATGCTCAATTGCAATTAATCCTTGCTGAGGTCGGTCTTGAGTGATATTAAAAACTTTTTGTTCGGCTCTATCTAAAACTATTGGCAGTTCGGTTTCTGTTTGATACCCAAGTTGAACAATGTCATTACCCGCTTGAATCAGCTTGCGCCGCAAGTATTTGTCCATGACAAGAATTGCCAAGGAGTCAATATTGATCGCCGATACAGTACGATCTACTAATTGAACTAACTTGCTTTTCCCGCCAACTTTCGC
>CAJQOK010000545.1 GCA_905479905.1 uncultured Aliterella sp. | reverse complement strand
GCGAGTTTTCGCAAACAGGGAATTTTTCGGGGGAGTATTTTCTTTACTCCGGCGGGTTTTAATCAAGCTCAATTTCAAGAGACGGCGATTTTTAGTGGTGCTACTTTTGAAGATACGGGCAACTTTAATCAAGTAAGTTTTAATGGACAAGCTAGATTTAACCGGATGCAGTGGCGGGGAAATGCTGATTTTTCTCAAGTTAGCTTTGCAAATCGAGCCTTATTTACAAAAAATCGCTTCTATAAATCTTTGTTTCTTACCGATGCAACTTTTAATCAAGCTGTTTCCTTTCGAGAAACGCAATTTGATCAGGCGGTAAACTTGCGTGGTGCTAGTATTCTTAATCAAGCAGATTTTAGCGATGCAGCTTTTGCCAATTCTTCAGCTTATTTAAACGTATCCGATCTTATTTTTGATGCGGAATCCGCCAAAATTATCGGCAATCCAGGACAAATTGGCAGTGCAATGCAAGTACCAATATTGCAAGGTAATGAAAATGTATTGCGAAATCTAATTCAAAACTTTAGGCAATTGCAGCAAATAGGCGATGCTAATCAGTTAGATTACACTACCCAAAAGCTGCGCCGCGATGAATTACTGCGGCGGTTGTCGGGGATCAATATTAATACTGCAAGTTCTGAAAGCTTGCTAAAACTAGGGTTTTCGCCTATTCAAGTTGAAGCGATCGCTCAGTATCGACAAGAGCAACCTTTTCGCAATCTGGGGGAAGTTTTGAGCCTAGAGCAAATCGATCTCAATACTTATACTAAAGTCCGCGATCGCCTGGTGGCAACTTCTCCGATCTCTTATACAGAATGGATATTACTCGCATGGCAATGGTTGGCTTTAGGTTTATTACTGCTACTTAGTCGTTACGGTACGAGTTTTTGGCTAGTGTTTGGGGTGGGGACAATTGCGATCGCGCATTTTGGGTTAATATTTTGGCTAATTGACCGTTGGCGACGGCTACACCCCCAAAAGATTTTACCCACAGTTTACGAAACTAGCTGTGTATTAAGTAGTTTTTGCTTATTGGTACTGTTTGGTTTAATTGCTATTTTTCGCACCTCCACCCAACCATTTTTGACTTTAGGTTGTGTGGAGGCGATCGTTTTACCACTTCCGTTAGTTTTAGTTACTAGGCTTTACCAAAAAGGACGTTATCACGATTTGATGAATAGCAGCTACTTTGTAGAAGACGGTAGTATGCGGCAATTGAGATTATTAATTGGTAGATTGCCAGTTATGCCACGCTTTCCGCTATTTCGAGAACGTTATATGCCTGTATTGTGGGAAAATCGCTGGAATTGGCTTAATTACTACGATTTTAGTTTAAATAATCTATTAAAATTAGGTTTTAACGATATCCGGCTGCGAGATGAACATTTACCGGGAATTGTCACTACTCTTGCTTGGTATCAGTGGGTGATTGGTTTGCTTTATTTAACGCTGCTGCTATGGACTTTATCGCGCACAATTCCAGGGTTGAATTTGCTGATTTATCTGAAGTAGGTTGATGGAAAAGTTATACAACTTGCTTGGGGACACGGGATAATATTAATACGTGGGTTTAAAGGAGATTAGTTGAGAAATGGAACTAACAGAAATTGAAACCAGTTTGAGATTAATCTTACAAATTTGTGAGAAAAACACGACAGACATTTCTAAGCTAATTGCGAACCAGGATAAACTCACTCGCACTGTAGACAGAATTGCTCAAATTCAACTGGCGCAGTCGAGAGATATCGCGCACTTAACAGATTACATTGAGCGCGAAAATAATGAAAGTTAAGTTTGCATGGATTATTGAATTGAAACTAGAAATAGAAGCCTGACGGCTGGGTCAAGCGATCGCTCAAATCGTTTCTAAAGATTAGCTGCCAACTAGATGTCAAATGGGTTCTATAAACAAAAATACTCCATCTAATCTAAAAAGCTTAGTTAGATGGAGCAGGAAACTATCATCGAAGATTTTGGAGAGGCTATTACTTACTTATTGAATTAATCGGCACTTTTTAGCTTACGTTTACGCAGAAATGTCAATAAACTAAAAGCACCTAGACCAAGTAATGTAGACGGTTCAGGAATTGGTTTTGCAGTTAAGGTAGTAGTATAATTAATTGCATCTGCCGCCGGGTCGCTATTTAAAGCAGTTTCATAGCTCGCTTCAATTGGTTGTAATCCTCCCTCCCCAACTAAAATTGAGGCTATACCGTTTTCGTCCAGTGTTAGTGTGTTTCCTTCGTATTCTACTAAAGCATCCTTAATCAAGTTACCCTGATAGAGAACTTGAATCGGTAATGTTTCTCCTATCATCAACCCGGAAGGGTTTTGCAGAGGCATAATCTCAAGCGGTAGACCAAAGGGCTGAGAAAGTTGATTAGACCAGTCATAAAGCGCTTTAGTAGACTTGACATAATGACCAACTTCATAATCGGGATTATAAGTTTGTGCCTCGGTTTCTGAAACTTCTTCAAAGTTTCCCTCAGATTTTTGCACGTAGAAGCCATTATCTAGAAAAGCTGTTAGAGCCGCAATTTCTCCATCTGGGTTGACTATTACAGGATCTGACTGCTGGTCAATTTTAACTGGAACTAATTGTTTAGTTATATCGTAGGCTGTAGCTCCCCGAAACTTAGCAGAGTCGTAGGGTTCTGCGCCTAATTCTGGATGACCAAATACTAGCTGATATTCCCCATCTTTATATTCAAACCAAACAGTGTGAGCAAACACAGGTTGAATCAAAAATGGCACAAAAGCAAAACCCAAAAGCAACTCGCGAATTTGTCTGAAAATCATATTGTTCCTCACCTAGAATCTGTGTATGGATAAGGGCGCAGACTTTTCTGCACCAAAGTATTTGTGGTCAAGCAGTATTACAAAACAGGTGGCATTACACCACACTCGCCAAAATTATTTAGACTACTATTACGCGCGGAGTCCTCCCAAGTATCATCGGTACGTCAATTTCCTGTCCAGGTTACTGAGTAGAACATTGCCATTCTCTGCTTGAAAATACAATACCTGGGGAGGGCATTAACTGGATGCTTTTAAGAAAAATTAGAAAGATTTTAGATTTTTACTTGAACTAATAACTATAGAACCCATTTCGGTTCTTTTCTTGAAATATAGGCAGACAGCAAAGCTGTTTTCAGCAACCCAGTGGACACAGGGGACAAAATTATGGAGCAATGACAGCAAAAGACATGAAACTTAGATGGGCATAAGTGCAGCTACAGGCATAGATATCAAATCGGTTCTATATCTTGATTCAGCAAGCCACCAAAACCTTTATTAGTTATGGTGGTTAGGTGAAGTATGTAACTCTGACTGCTGCCCATCTGAAATAATTGAAGGCTGATTAAATCCAACTACATTTTTCAAGTTGGTATTTTTTAAGTTAGCACCACTTAGCTTTGCTCCATTTAAAGTAGCTCCCTGTAGATTTGCTGAACCCAGATCCGTCTTTGTCAGGAATGCTTGAGCTAGATTAGTTTTTGTCATGTCTGCCTGAGTCAAATTCGTCTCAGTAAGGTCTGCTCCTTGAAGATTAGATCCTTGAAGATTAACGTTGCTCAGATTTGCTCCTGTCAAGCTTGACCTCTTTAGGTTAGAACCCTTCAAATTGGCATTGCTGAGATTTGCTCCGTTCAACAATGCTGCACTAAGGTCTGATTGAATCAAATTAGTACCACTCAGATTTGCCTTACTCAATTCTGCTGAGTGTAAATATGCTTTCTGCATATTAGCATTGCTCAGTTCTGCATTTGGCAAGGTTGCTGTGAATAAGTTAGCACCGCTTAAATTAGCACTGCTTAAATTAGCTCCATCGAGTTTTGCTGAAGCTAGCCTAGCTTTGGTTAAATTTGCACTGTTAAGATTTGCCTTAATTAGAGATGCTGATTCCAGATTGGCGTATTGCATATTTGCGTTGCTGAGATTTGCTCCATTTAGGCTTACTCCTAGCATAGTGGCGTATTGCAAATTAGCATTCCTTAGGTCTGCATTGCTTAGTTTTACTCCAGCCAAATCCGCTTTACTCAGGTTTGCTTTAATTAAAATTGCCTGATTTAAATCTGTTGCGTGTAGGTATGCTCCACTTAAATTCGCCTCACTCAAGTCCGCCCCCCGTAGATAGGCTGTAATCAGATTTGCCTTACTCAAATTTGCCTGACGGAGGTTTGCTCTAGTATTGGGATCCCCACTCCAATTTAATTGTGCGCCTGTAAGTTTTGCCCCCTGCAAATTGGTTTTACTTAGGTTTGCTTGCCTTAAATCTGCCCCAGTTAGATTTGCCTCGCTTAAATCTGCTCCACTCAGGTTTGCTGCTCGTAAATCTGCTCCTTGAAGATTAGCTTTCTTGAGGTTGGTACTACTTAAATCTGCCCCAGCTAAGTTACATCCTTGACATTGTTTAGTTTCTTGTAGGCGTTTGACATCCACAGGGTTTGGAGAATAGCTGCTTGTTTGTTGCTGTTCAACTTGTGTAGCCTTTAAAGACTGTTTGTTCTCAGAACAGGCTGAAGTCATTACGCTGATTAGCGCTACAGTAGCAAAAGCTCTCATTTTCATAGTTTTTATTACTTTTCACAAAAGTTGAATTTAATTCTCCACAGAATCACAGCAAAAAAGTATGTCTTCTTGGTGTTGCTGTACATCAGGAATTTGCTCGTGATTCTTGCTTCGTCCCCTAAGTCCCTCAGAATTAGGGATTTTTAAGATTCATTCTGCCATTGGAGGGCTAGGGGAGCAAAATCATCTCTGAATTGGGCAATGCCCCAATATTTTAGGGCGATTAATCAATTTTCACACTTTTGCTTGCAAAGATTTCAACAACTCTGTATTTACTCCCGATTCGCGGGTGAGAGCAATTTTTCCAGTCCGGGCAATTTCTTGTAACCCAAACTTTTCTAATACTTGCACGATCGCTACCATTTTACCCGGATCGCCGACAACTTCTAACGTTAGCGAGTCTTCGGCTACATCCACTACTCGCGCCCGAAATATTTGCGCTAATCCGACAATTTCCGAACGGTTGGCGCTACTAGCGTTTACTTTCAGTAGCATCAATTCTCGCTCTACACACGGAATCTCAGTAATATCTTGAACTTTTAGCACGTTTACAAGCTTATATAGTTGCTTTGTCAACTGCTCAATAATCTGCTCGTCACCGGGTACAACCATTGTAATTCGAGACATTCCCCCTTGTTCGGCGGCTCCTACAGCTAGGCTTTCGATATTGAAGCCGCGACGGGCAAATAAACCAGCAATGCGGGAAAGAACCCCGGATTCATCTTCTACTAAAACTGAAAGTGTATGTTTCACGGCTATTAGGGCTTGATGGATGGGCGATCGCGTACCGCTAACTTCAGTTCAAGCAGCACCGTTTTAGCACTTTATTCTAGCTCGATTAGGTCACAAAGGGCAGAAAAAATAAAGCTTATCTCTTGATAGATAGATGTAGCAACAGCATCAATTATGCTTATTTAAAGTTGTGTATATAAAAGAGAAGAATAAATATGGGTTGGTTAAAACGTTTGTTTGGCATGGAAAAACCATCTGCGGCTCCCTCCTACGCTCCACAACAGCAAGCACCATCTGCTCAAGCTCAATCTCAAGCGCCTACATCTGTTCCCCCCGAACGGATGGGACTTAGTGGAGAATATGACCAAAGCGGACTAGCTAAAAGAGTGGCTTTAGAGTTTGATGAGGAGCCAGATTTAGAGGATATTGATACTATCTATGTAGCTCAAACTGGCAGCGTTGTTGTTTTGAAAGGTAAAGCGCCTAGTCAAAAACTTCTTAATAAAATGGTTTCTGTGGCTCAAAGAGTCAACGGTGCAACAGAAGTAAATAGCGATCAAGTAGAGATTGCTTAAAACATAGGTAGCGGTTAGTTGACCGCTACCAAACAACTAATTAGGCAAGGCTCAACGCTGGTACAGAACGTTGGGAAGCTTTGCGCCATGCTTGGGGTGGTGCGCCGTGATGTTGGCGAAATTGGCGGGAAAAATGGCAAGTGTTTTGATAACCCAAAGCGTTAGCAATTTGTTCTACCGATTGATCGGTACTTTGTAGTAAAGAACGCGCTTCTACCATGCGGCGCTCGACAATCCACCGATTTACGGTATAGCCTGTCTGGCTACCTACTCGGTTGGTTAAGTACGCTGGTGAATAACCAACGAATTGAGCCACATCGCATAAAGTAATTGGTTGATGATAGTTGGCTTCGATAAACTTAAAGACATCTTGCAGTTCCGGCGCAATAGGAAAAATTGACTGATTGACGATCGCTTCTTTTACCTTTTCCCCTACTGGTGCAGACTTAGTTGCATACCACGAATGCAGACTTGCTCGTTTTTCTAATCGAGTGGCGATCGCTTTTAGTAGTTCTTCTACCGTAGTTGGCTTGGTTAAATAATCATCAGCGCCTAATTCCATCCCCCTACGCCAGTCAGCTTTACTTGCACTTGCAGTCAAAAAAATAAACGCAGTAATGGCTGTAAGCGGATTTTGACGCAGAGTTTTTAGCACTTCATAACCATCAAGCTTAGGCATATTTACATCGCATATTACTAAGTCGGGGGAGTGGTTTTGAATTTTTGTCACCCCTTGTACACCGTCTTCTGCTCCGATTGTGCAGTAACCTTCGGCGTTTAAGCAGTCCATAAAGATGTTGCGGGTACGTGCATCATCTTCAATTAATAAAATTTTTGCAGCCGTTTGTTGATTCATGTTTAAGTACTCCAATTATTTAAGGTTTTTTTTCTGAGGGTAATACAAAAGTGAAGGTGCTACCTTTACCTACGCTAACTACAGAGATGCTCCCGCCATGCACTTCTACAAGCATTTTCACCATTGATAGCCCTAGCCCTGTACCTGGTAAATCGCCGACATTGCTACAGCGATGAAATGGCTCAAATAGTTGGGCGCGATCGCGTTCTGGGATGCCAATTCCTTGATCGCTAATTTGAAACCTTATCTCTGCATCTGTACAAGCAATCTCAAAAGTGACGGTGCTATTTGCACTTGAATACTTAATCGCGTTTGAGAGTAAGTTATTTAAAATCGGTTCCAATAATTGTTTGTCTAGGTAGACTTGGCGATCGCATTTATTTACAAAAACTATCTGCGTTTGGTTACTATAAGCTAACTGCATCTGTACAACTATATCGCGGCAAAATTGGTCTAAATCAAACTCACTAGGCTTACATATTAATTTTCCTGCTTTTACCTTACTAAAGCTCATGATTTCTTCTAATAACTGCCCAATTTGTTCTACCGCTACTTGAATGTGCGCTAAATATGGTAGTTGTTTGTCTTCCTCCCATTGGTGAACATGACGTTTGAGCAAGTCTGCGGAAAAAGAAACCACATTCAGGGGTGTACGAAACTGATGACACAACATGGAAACGAAACGCTCTTTTATTTGGCTTAGTTGTTTTGCTTGTTCTAGTGCTTGTCTTACTTCTGCTTCTGCATTCTTACTAGCTGTAATATCAATGAAGGCGAAAAGTTCGGCGGGTTGATCATCAAAATCAATTCCGTCAATAGATCCAGCCAAAGTGCGCTTATCGCCGTTTTTAGTGACAATTTCTATTTCTTGGTGCTGCGGATTGCCGTTTTGCTGTGTGGGTATTTGGCGAACAATTAGCTGGGATAAGTTAAAGTTTTCACTGAATAACTCCTCTTTGGTATAACCTGCGACTTCCACCGTTGCCGAATTAACATATTGCAAACGCCAGGAGCGAACTATAAACATAATTGCTTCAGTTGTCTCTGCTAAAGTAGCAAAGCCCTGTTCATTTTGTTTTAATACCTCTTTTGTTGACTTAAATTTACTTATATCCCAAACACTCCAAACTCTACCGATAATTTTTCCGTCTATTAATTGCGCCTTGGAGTGGTGAGCAAAAGTTCTGCCATCGATTAATTCCAAAATCTCGTAATTATCGCTCTTTGATTGAATTGATTCTGACCACACTGCTTTACGAAAGGCTTCTGGATCTTTAACTTGGTTTTCAAAAAACTTTTGGCTATGGGAACACTTTTTTGAAAGCATTATCCCTGTTGGAACTTGCCACATATCTATAAATTTTTGATTGTAGCTGAGAATTTCTCCGCTAAAACTCAAAGCAACAATGCCGTTTGCTGTGGATTCTAAAGTAGATTGCAATACTGAAAGAGAAGTTGCAAGTTGTGTTTCTGTTTGTTTTAGTCGAGTAACTTCTTGGCTTAATTGTTTGTTTGTCTCAATTAACTTAGTTGCACATTCTTCTACTTTCGATGCTAAAGCTACGTTGGTTTTTTCTTTTACAAATATACAGCAAAATTCTTTACTTTCTTTTACATAGTTAACTACAAGTTCTACAAAAATTGTTCGCCCACTTTTTGTTTCGAGCTTTGATGTCAAGTTTATGCTATCTTCTTTCGTTAATCTGCGCCAGTATTTTGCCCATTGAGCCGCATCTATTTCTAGTTTTATATCTAATAAATTTTTTGATAGCAATTCTCGGCGAGAACACTCTGTTAAATTGCAAGTTACATCATTTACATAAAAAATTTGTCCGTCCGCTTCCACACACAAAATAGCATCGGGCGCACGATCTACAATAACTTTTGTCAGTTGCGATTGCGTTAGTTCTGGCTGTTTAGAAAACTTTGTTGAGTTGGATTGAACTGAAATATAACTGTTGCTCACAGTTCTTTTCCCTCCTTTTTATTACTTTAACGGACGAGTAATGCTTTTTTATGCGTTATTTACTAACCTCAAATTGAATTATTCTTTGCCTAACTCTTACAGCAGCTTAACAAAACTTTATGCTACCTGTTCCTTTTGTTAAGTGTAAGATATGTCTAAGATATGTGTAACTTATAAATTTCCTAAGTTGGCAGCTAATTTATACAACACAATTCAAGCTGATAGTCAATACTGTTACTGAATATTATCTGCCACAGTTTAAGCTTATTAAAGCGTGTGTTTGTTGTATATAAAGACTCTAGGTCTTCGTAATTGCGATTGGTTTAAGGCAGGATTTCAAATAAAAAATACTTTTGACCCTGGTTAATACATTTATACTAATAATTTTTTGGTTGCCCAGCGATCGCCAAGTACGCTGAATTACCATTTATGCCATAAGCAATTTAATTTTTCTTAACAAACCATTCATCAACATAGCTACCTTGAATCATCCCTAACTTCTCTCGAAAGACACAACTTACGTTAAATAATCAAGTATTCAATAATACAAATTTTAAAAGTTAGGTATACCGCCTAGCAAAGTTAGGGAGTTAGATTTACTTTCGGGCTTATGTAGTAAAAGATACAAATGTACTTAAAATTGAAAATACTTACTTTTGCCCTGTACCTATCAAAGGGAATATATTTTTAAATTGAATAAAGGCAAGCTTTTCAGCCTTAACGAAATCAAAAGAATTGACATAGCAATCGAAAAATTATTCATTGAGATACCTGTTGGTATCCCCTACATTTGTTACTTGAAGCACCTCGTTAGGTTTGCATATATCGTAAAAATTCTTGGGTTGAAATTGGTGATATTCATTTTCTTGTTTTGCTTCAGCATAACTACCAACCAGTCTTAACTTCAAACCGAGTATTTGATATTACTTATTATCGATTCTAGTAAATACTACTAGCTTCTGCGCTAAATTCGGCAGCAAATTTTATGAGTAATTAAAAGCAATGACTGAAAACTATACTCGTGCAACATCAATAGAACTTGAATCTTATCAAAGATTTGAACCTGTTGAATCCATTGAATCGCTACAATCCGATGCCAGCTATATCCAACCTATAGAAGCAAAATTAGCACCACCTGACGCAGATATTACCGTCGCTGCGGCGGTAGTTACGATGTTGGAACAACTGGGGATAGAGTGCGCCTTTGGGGTTGCTGGGGGCGCAATGGCAACGGTTTGGGGTTCTTTGTCAAACAGCCTGATGAAAGTATTAAACTTTCGCCATGAAAGCGGAGCAGCCTTTGCAGCCGTTGAAGCGTACTTTGCAACCAATCGTCCGACAATAGTTTTTACTACCGCCGGGCCAGGAATTACAAACGCACTCACCGGGTTATTTGCGGCGCGTGGAGAGGGAGCTAAGGTAATATTTTTATCGGCTTGCACTTCCGCACCTCAACGGGGGAAATGGGCGATTCAAGAAACTACAGCTTATACATTGCCTAGCGAAGGAATATTTACATCGGGAGCGTTGTTTAACTACGCAACTACTGTAGAGTGTGCGGCGCAATTACCGCAAATTTTTAAGAGAATTGCTTTAGGGTTGGCGCAACCGGGAGGCTTTGTCGCTCATTTAAGCATACCTACGGCGGTGCAAACAAGCTTATTCGAGCAGGAGTTGCCAAGATTAGATTTAGAAAGCGATCGCGCTATTCCCAGCAAAGAAACAGTTGCTAAATGT
>CAJQOK010000544.1 GCA_905479905.1 uncultured Aliterella sp. | reverse complement strand
GTCGCTGCTGTAAGGAGCAATTGCGCGTGGGCGATCGGGCAATTATGCCGCGAATTGCCTTCTAATGTTGTTTACGCCACAGCCATCGATGCTTTAATTCAAGCTTTCGCCGAAGACGAAGACTTGGGAGTAAGAGAAGATTCTAAGGCTTCATTGTTGGGTGTGGGCGATCCGCGCGGCTTGCAGTTAATCGAAACCTTGGAACAGGAAGGATGGTTTTAACGTAATTGCAAAAGGTAGACGTTGCAATGCAACGTCTCTACAGCAACATTTATGTTTCAAAATAAACAATATCCCAACCATTGCCTTCTACAGCTACCGTAGCAATGTAATTGGGCGCAGGAGCGAATGATCGCAGAAACCAACGATTGTCTGTTGATTCTTCCATTGCTACTGTTTGGTCAAAATCATCGTTACAAGCTGCCAAGCCGTCGCCTACAGCCTTTAGATACGCTTCTTTGCGAGTCCAGTGATGAAAAAAGCCTGCGGGTTTTTGACTAGGAGTGAGAGCTTGAAAAATAGCATTTTCGCGACGAGAAAAGCAACGATTGGCAATTTGCTCGGCTTCCCTCATCGGGCGGATAAATTCTAAATCTATACCCAAATTGCGATCGCGCGTTATGGCGTACAAAGCTAAATTTTGAGAGTGCGACAAATTAAACTGTACATTAGTAGCCTTAATTTCGGGTTTGCCATAATGTCCGTAATTAAACTCTAAGCAAGGAGCGGGTATACCCAAATAGTTACTAAGAATCGTTCTTAGCAAGCCACGCGCCACAGTAAACCTTTGTTTATCTTGCTCAAAATGAAACCGTGCTGCCCTCTGGCGCTCATCGGCGGACAAAGTTTGAGCTAATATCTCTACCTTTTCTCTAGGCAAATCGAGAGTAGAGCGCCAGATATGAACTTCATTTTTGTTAGCTGATAACTTTGGTGGCAAAAGCCAATTACAATCGAGCATCGTTAGTTGATTGAATTTATTAGGCGATCGCCCTAGGCAAGCAAAACCTGTGTAGAGACGCTATAGTGTAACGTCTCTACACCAAAATCCCTACTACTTTACGTCACTGGGAGCGTTCGGAGCAACAAATTCTTCGCTTAAAGTCGAGTTAAATTGATTTGGTTCTGGTAACGCTCGACGATCGATTTTGCCATTAGAAGTCACCGGGAGAGCTTCTAAGACGACAAAAACCGATGGAATGGCGTATTCGGGTAGCTCCTCTCTAAGTAAAGCTTGTAGCTGCTCTATTAACTTATTTACAGCTTGTTGTTCTTCAGGATTATGCCAAGGTTGAACAGTCATCGGCGAATAAGCTGGAAGTGTCAAAATGTTGCTGGAGTGTCTGATAGGCTGTTCCCCAATTTTGTTTTGAGATTGCTGAAAAAATTGCGAATCCAAAACCAAATAAGCAGCTAGATATTTGTCTCCATCAGCTACATTTTCACGAGCAACAACTACTGTTTCTTTAATGGCTGGATGTTGACCAAGAGTTGCTTCAATATCCTCTACTTCTATCCGAAAACCGCGAATTTTTACCTGATTATCCATACGCCCAATAAATTCAATATTCCCATCGGGGAGATAACGAGCCAAATCTCTAGTTTTGTAAAGGTAAGAATTGGGTTCGTCGCTAAAAGGATTAGGCACAAAATTGTTTGACATTTGGGCGCGATTAAAGTAGCCACGAGCCAAACTTGCGCCACCAATCCACATTTCACCCATTACTCCCACTGGTACGGGTGTAATAGGGTCGCTCTTGCGCCGTAGCACGGGATCTAGCAAATATATTTGAGTATTAGCAATCGGTCTACCTATAGAAATTGGTGTTTCACCAAGCTCTATTTGACAAATAGTACACCAGCTTGTAACTTCAGCAGCGCCATACATATTCCATACTGAGCCTACCTTTTCTAATAGCTGATGAGCTAATCCTTTATTCAATGCTTCGCCACCACAAAAGACTTTTAGTTGTTTGTTGCCCTTCCAACCAGAAGCTAATAAACTGCGCCACATACTCGGAACTGCCTGCATAACTGTAACGTCTGCTAGGCTTTGGGCAAGCTCAATCGGATTTGCAGCAACTTCACGACTGACTAAGGCAATTTCTGCTCCTACTATGAGCGGTAAGTAAATTTCTAAGCTGGCAATATTAAAACTCATTGTCGTTACAGCCAGCATGACATCTTGTTCGTTCATTCCTGGTTCGCAACGCATGGAAGACAGGAAATTGACTACTGCTTGATGGCTAATTTGTACGCCTTTAGGTTTACCTGTACCCGAATTGTAGATAGTGTAAGCTAAGTTTACCGAAGTAACAGCACTTTCTAGATTTTCATCGCTTAACAATGCGATCGCACTTTCTTCTGCGTCTATTAATATAATGTGTGCATCATGCTTTGGTAGTCGCTCTAAGCAACCAATCTCTGTTAATACTACTGGAAGCTGCAAGTCTTGCAACATAAACGCCAAGCGATCATAAGGATAGGCTGGATCTAATGGCACGTAAGCACCCCCAGCTTTGAGAATCCCTAGCAATCCCACAATTAAATCAAGACTTCGCTCTAAGCAAATACCTACCAGAATTTCGGGCAAAACCTTTGCTTTTTGCAAATAACGCGCAACTTTGTTCGCTCGTTTATTTAGTTCTTGGTAAGTTAGTTGCTTATTTTCAAAACTCACAGCTATTTTATCGGGAGTTCTTTTAACTTGTTCCTCAAATAGTTGATGAATACATTGGTCTTGGGGATAATTAGTTTTTGTATTGTTCCATACTTTTAATAGCTGTTCTTTTTCTCCTGCCGCCAGTAAGGAAAGGTCTAAAACTTGCTCTTGAGTTGAAGAAACATCGCGCCTAACATTATTCATAAATTGATTCCTAAACTTTTAATTAAAAATATCTGCAACTAAATTTTAAGTCTTGCTATTTGATTGCTAATCCTGTGGTTTTTCCTAAGTTTTGGCTAATTATAAATATCTCCCTGTTTTTACATTTAATTAATAACTTGAGACTAATATTGGTTAGCTTTAACTACTTTTGTCAGTTGTCACCTTAGTTTCTTAGCAAATATTTATACCAATAGGCAATACGTATAAATACAGAAGTTTGTAAGCTGATTCATTTTTGAATAGCAAAACACCGTATTTATTCCGATCTATATTTTTTGATTAAGGTTGTAACAATTTAATATGAAGATAGCAAAGTTCCTACATAAAATTATTTAACTACAAATTTTATTTTTAAGCAAGCGATCGCTGGGCGACGGGATTTATAAACGAAGCCTTGCTCCTCAAAATAGCTGAAACTCTTGCATAGCGGGAACAAAATTCTTGTTTTCGTGGCTAGGGCGACTAAGTTTAATTAAAGCAAATCGTTGTAAAGAGGTTAAATTTTGCCATTGTTGCACAGTTAAAGTTGCGCCGATTTCTTGAGCTTTTTCTCGCAAAATTGTGGGGATATTAGTATCGTCCATCCATTCAGGTTTTGCATCTATAGGCAAATCTTTCGCTACATTACCCGTGTATTTCTGCACTAAATAAAGTAACCTTTGGCGATAAGATTGAATCTCTGTTGTGGTTGTGCAAGGTTGCAGGGTGATGGTTTGACGCTCCGCTTCACTAAAATGACTCCAATCGGCTAGTTTTAGCTTGATTCCACAGGTATCAAGCTTGAAACGTACTTGCATAGGAATACAACGGAGACTATCAACA
>CAJQOK010000543.1 GCA_905479905.1 uncultured Aliterella sp. | reverse complement strand
CTTTGGCGCAGGAGTGCATTTTCTGTACTCGTTTGAGAAACATCTCGACCAAATGGTCGCGAGTTTTAACTTGGACACGGTAGAGCAGACAAACCAATAGAGCGCGACGTTTGGCTAGTTTTAGCTCCCGCAAGTTCGTCAGAGCCAAGGCTTTGGCTTGAGCGGCAAAAGATTTAACCTTAGCGGGTGCAACAGTGACGAGCAACTGGCGCACATCCCCACAGGTGAGCATCTGCTCGAATTTAGCTTGTAATGCTTGAATATGAGACAGGCGAACACTTTTCGGTGGTGTTCTCAGTAAACTGAAGGTTAATCCTGATTCGGGTAAAGTAGCTACTAAATCATCTACAAATGTTTGCTGGGCAGGAGACATAGCGGTAGCGACCCGACCAAACAAGCGGTTATTAACAACGGTACGAATATGACCGACTAAACGATCTAAGGTACTAAAAGCTGGTAATTCATACCTTTCTTTGACCAATTCTTCGACTGCGACATTGATTAAATCAGCAGGATACTCCATCACCTCAGCCGCTTGCGCGATAATCGTAGCAATGGCAGTTTGAGCCTTGCGGTCGTAAGGATTAACACCCAAGTAAGCCCGAATTGCCTCAGCATAGCAGTAGCGTGAACGTTCGGGCGGGATGGCACAGACATTGGCACTGAGATTCAAACAAGACCGAAGGTGAAGGGCAACCGTTGGTGGGACTGCCTCTGAAAGTGGGAAATAACCCAACCTCTGGAATGATTTGAGCATCACTAACAAGCGCAGCAGCCCACGCTTACTTTTGACCTGTGTTTGGGCAAATGCTAGCTCCGATGCTGATGGAGTATAAAGTTCAGTCAGTTCCTTGACAGTTGCAAAAGATTTGAACCGGGGATAAGCCGTGCGTAAGGGTAGCGGTCATAAAGCCGTTGAAAATACCAGCGAGTTCTGGCTTTTGCTCAGTTGTCCAAGGCAGAGTATAAGCTATACTCTGTCATAAATTGACAGATACCAATCAAAAAGTATTTTAAGTAAATTTATTAACAACTAAACTTGACTATTTTCTGCTCCTTGTAGCAATCGCTCTAAAGCCGCTTGAGCGACAATCTCGGCTCGTTCGGAAGTGACTTTTTGGTAGCGTAATGTAGTAACAATGTTAGTATGTCCCATCAAAGCACGTAGCTCCTCAATGCCCATTAAGCCAACTCGTTCAGTGGCAAAGGTGTGCCTGAGATCGTGCATCCTAATCCCATTAAGTTCTGGTGCGCTCTCAATTAAGTTTGTCCAGTCTCGATGTGCTGTTCGATAACTCAGACGGGTGACCGATTTGGTTACGGGTTTTTGGGCGGTAAATAGGGCATCCGATTCTGGGTGACGGTAGTATTTTAGATATTTCTCTAATGCTGTCGCTGCATCTTTACTGTAGAAACACCACCGGATTTTGTTACCTTTACCAATCACCTGAAATTTGCGTTCGATTAGGTCGAGGTCTGATAAGTTTAGTGCCAAGACCTCGGCAATTCTTGCCCCAGTGCGATGCAGCAAGTACACCAGAGCTTTCATCCGACTGTGACGGTCGATTACTTGGTAAAGTGTGGTGATTTGGGATGGGGATAGATACCGAATCACTCGATCTGAAAAATGCTCTTCCCTTTCAGGGTTGGGTTTGCGTCGTTGAAGTCGGGTGATAGGGTTAACTTTCAAGTAACCTTGCACTTGCGGCGAAGTTGAATAGAGCTTGTAAGATTGCTTGATGTCGTTGATGAGTCGTGTAAGCTAGATGAGGTAAGCTGTCGAGGTAATCGGCTAATGCCCTACGGCTCAAAATTTCAATTGGATAACTGCCGTATTCTCCCAGTAGCGGCATGAGACTTAGTTCGTAGGATTGAACGGTGCTTCGAGCCAGTCCTGGACGCTCCAAGAATTCAGTAGCGACTGTAGCTAGTGGGATAGACAATTTGTCAGTTAGTTTACCTAGTAAAGTTGAATAATACTTTCCATAGTATAGTTCTGAGTTAACATATTTTAAAACACCGTTTTGTGAATATTCTTCAAAGTAGTAAATCGCCCAACGCTAATGAGACGGTAGGTGATTATGTCAAACGAATGCGATTAATGCTCGGTTTGAACCAGAAGGAACTGGCAGCTATCGCGGGGATTCACTTGCAGAGCGTGGGAAAAATCGAACGCGGGTTGACAACTAAACTGAGTTCTCGAGCGTAAAAGTGGTTTGGCAAATGCGCTGCAAGTTCCGGTGGAATATTTAGAGGCGGTCTGTCGTGGCACTCCGATTGTGGCTGTCTCTCAACTCAAATTCTGTGCGCCGTGCTGGACTCCTGGAACGCCTCCAGATCCTCTCTGGATGGAGGTGAGAGCTAAATACTGCTTTCTTTGTGGTTCTGCGCTCCGAGAGCGCTGTAGCTATTGCCAAGAGAGGATTACTTCTCTCAAGCATCGGTTCTGTCCTTTTTGTGGGACTGCTTACAAGGCTGAAGCTAATTTTCAAAGCTAGTCTAGGCAAAGCTTAGAGGGCTATCTTGCAGGTTTTTACACGTATCCTGTAGCAATCCCATGTATACTCGGCATCGCTTTCCTAGGGAAATTATTAGCTACTGTGTCTGGCTGTACTACACTTTCCCATTAAGCTACCGGGACATTGAGAAGATGATGCTGTACCGTGGGATTGAGGTAACATACGAGTCGATACGGGAATGGTGCCAAAAGTTTGGACAGCAATACGCCAATCAGCTGCGGCGCCAGCGTCCCTATATTGCGGATAAATGGCATCTTGATGAAGTAGTGGTCACGAGCAAGAAACAGCAATATTATTTGTGGCGGGCAGTGGATGCCGAAGGGAATGTGCTGGATGTCCTGCTGCAACGACATCGAGACACAAAGGCGGCAGAGCGTTTTTTTCGCAAACTGCTGAAGAAACAAGGCTTCGTGCCACGGGTGATTGTTACTGACAAACTTAAGAATTACGCAGCAGCGAAGAAACAAGTGATGAAGAATGTGGAGCATCGAGCGCATAAAGGATTAAACAACCTTTGCGAGAACTCCCACCAACCGACACGAGTGCGAGAGCGACGAATGCGAAAATTCAAATCCCCTGGGCAAGCACAACGATTTCTATCTGCATTTGGTCCAATTCGAGACCACTTTCACCCCCAGCAACATCTACTTACCGCACAACGATACAGAGAACAACTGCGCCAACGATTTGAGGATTGGCGAGAAGTCGCTTGTCTCCAACCTGCTGCTTAACATGAGCCAAGTTGGCTACTTAGGAATCATCGTGCCGATTTTTGAACTTATCCCCTTAAGTTGACAATGCCCTTACTTTTTCTTTTTTGGCATTGCGTAAGTAGGGAATAACTGTATCTTTGTAAGGCCACTTGCTCCAGAGGAATCGCGATAAGAAAATTAAGGAGATTGCCACAAGTACAATACCAAACAGCCAAGAATAACGTAAATATTGCAGTTGTTCTGCTGGTGTATAAGTCACTGAATTATGGTTTAAAAGTTGTATTGACACAACCAAAAGATTATTTAACGCGTGACAAGCGGCTGGCACAATTAGGGAGCGAGTTTTGATGTAAAATAGTCCTAAAACAATTCCGAATAACGACAATCCAATCGGATTATGAGGATGCAAACAACCAAAAAGTAGCGATGATGACAACAAGCCCGCACGGATTCCCCATTTAGTTGCCCAACGTTGTAGAATAACTCCTCTAAAGATGAATTCCTCTGTGATTGGGGCTATTATTACCATAGTGAAACTCGCTAGCACATTAGACTCAAATGAGTTATACCTATCAACAGATGGGCTGCTAGCAACATCACGTAGGACTTGTTCAACAAAAGATGGTGCCACCAATGACAGTAAGCCAAATAATACCAGGCTGGCACCGACTGAAAACATCATGGTCAGGAGAACCAAGCCCACTAGCCGTAACCAATTTTGGTTTTTCGGAAGATCGCCTATGACATACTTAAGTTTGACTCTCAAGCGTTGGAAGTCTTTTAGTGACCAGAGACAAAGTAAAACAAACTGGATGATATAAATTGTTAATACTAAGTCTTGTTGATTTAACTTTACATTGCTATTTGCTTGTAAAATTTTTACCGAAAAGTCAACAATTAAAGACAGAAGTATAAAGTGCAGCACTAAATAACGAAACTTCAGCTTAGTAAAAGGATTGTCAAGATTTTGGAGTGTCATTGTGGTTCATCCGATAGAAATCAATAATTTCATTTGCTAGTAGTCTTATATTGAAATATTTCGCTACTTTAGCGAAATATTAAAGTGGCGTCTATTAACAGTGACAGAATCAGCATCAGCAAGTAATCGTCTATTTACTGGCATCCAATCTTCAGCTAATACTTGAGTAGGAACCAGCAAAGTCAGCACACTCACCGAGCTAACAACAAATTTCTTCATCAGAATAAACCTCACATGATTCAAGTTTCTGAAACATTTCGCTATAAGTTATGTGTTAAGAGTAAAAATCTGAGTTTGATTGCCCCCTCAGATATATATATCGAGTAAGTCGGATAAATTTCGCACTTGGTTGAGTAATTTTTCAAAATTAACAAAACTGATTTAGCAGAAGAGAGTAAATGCCATCCACCAGATATTCGGCTCTACAGTCTTATCAGGTCAACACTCAAAAGTTTCGCAGTTGAATTACCGAAATCTGACGCAGTATCTCCTTTTGTGATATTATTTTTTCAACTAAATTAAGTTCCGTTTTCTTCTATTCCTTGTGATCGCGGTGCCCTGCAAGCAAACTGGGAATACTTTTGCCGCAATCCAGAGAGGTATGTCCCCAGCCTGGTTCTGTCGCAAGAATTTTTAATGACAAACGATCTGCATCGTTGACGTTTCTTTATACAGTGATTCCAAAGATTGATTCAACAAACTTTGCTTGAGACACACTATCCCCGGTTGTGTTGCAAAAACTTTTTAAGGTCAGAAAAGTTTCTGGGAAAAGAGTTTTTCTATGCAAGTACTCCGAAGATTCGGTTGAGGAAGAGAACCCGCTCTTTGACGGCTCCCTTGGGAACTCCTAAAATCTGTCCTTTTCTCATCATATTCATGATTTCATACCCTCGGATAGTTCTTCTAGCAGTATTGAAAGACCCAAATCCCATGCCCGGTTTAACTAATCGTTTTATACCTCGGTGGTCTTGTTCAACAATATTGTTAAAATACTTAATCGGGAGCATCTCAGTTCTGTAATAAGTATTAATACTTATTGAGCTAAGGAATCAGGCAACTACACCTCTTCGCAAAAATGTATGATGGAGTGAAAATAGACAAGAGACACAGGATATGACTCCAGAGAATGCTGTTGCACTAAAAGCCCATCTACAAGCTATTGCTGCCATTCTTTATGAGGAAACCCCACCAGAAACATTGAACACTTTAGAAGAAATCGAACAGACAGTACGCCAAAAGGTACTCAAGCGCGTAAAGCTCGTGGGACGGAAGCTTCCGCCCCACAGACTTTACGTCAGTCCAGAAATTGGTGTTTTTTTATTCAATCCGTCACAGGTACAACCACAGGCAGAAAAAGACGCTTGAAAAGCAGCATTGGCATTTTAAGACTTACGAAAAACCAGGCGAAAAAACTAAAAGTTGCACCAAGGATACAACTAAGCCCATATCTGGAAAAGTGTTGTTTGCTATTTGTAGCGACTTGAAATCATAATCGCTCCGACCCGAAATCATCGCGTTTTTGAGACCGCATTAACTAAGAATAAGTAGGTGGTTGAGACCGCATTAAGGGTCTTGCACAGTTTTGGTGAAACGGGAAAGTCGATGCCTAATTTGCGGCGGCGTAGCTATCACGACCTGTTAAAAAAGCTAAACAGGACACAAAAAACGTTTCTTGAGCAATTCATGGCTAGCACGACCATACATTTGACGTTTGAGAACTTTGAGCCGATTAACTTGTCCTTCTACTTGACCATTACTCACTGAAAAAGTCACCCCATTCCTCACCGCATCAAGATCATCTCTAAGTTTGGTAGCGAAACCAACGACAGCTTTGATTTGGCTTTGTTCAGCATTATGAATCCATTCGTCTAGGGAGCATCTCACCTTTGCAAATAGCCAGTGGTAGATAGCATTCCATTAAGATAAGCGGTAAGCTAATAGACCTTAAAAAGGTATAAAATATAAATTTGAATTAGTGAAGGTTAGAGGGGACAATGCCTGCTAAAGGATTTCCCTTTCTGGAACAGAAAAAAAGATTGCAAACGCTAGTACGCGGCAATGATTGTTCAAGAATAAGAGAACACGCTTTGATCCTATTACTTCGCTCATGATGGTAAAACCTATGAAGAAATTACTGAATTTATTGGTTGTGGGTATCTAACAGTAGCCCATTAGTGCGTACATGGCGACCCGGATAACCTAGAGACTTTAAAAGACAAGCGACAACAAGGTAATTGCCGAAAAGCTACAGAGCAATATATTGAATTCTTAATAGAAGTAGTGGCAAAAGCGCCACAAGAATTTGGGTATGAATTTGGCAGATGGACGGGGGAAAGATTATCAACTTATTTAGAACAGCAAACAGGCATGCGCGTTAAGTAGTAAACAAGTTAGTCGAATACTGCAAAAAAAAACTACGTTTACATTTGGGCGAAGTACAGTTTAGCATCTAAGCAAAACAAGGCAGAAAGAGCAATATTTCAAGAGAAATTAAAAACTTATTTAAGAGCAGGGGAAGTAGCACCAGAGATATTCCAGGTATGGTTTTGGGACGAAACTGGCTTCAGCTTAAGAGTAATAAGACGTAAATGCTGGACACGTCGAGGAGTCAGGAAAACAGTCTCAGGTAAACGGAGTCTTGCGTAGACTAAATGTAATGGGGGGTCTGCGCCATCATGACCGAAGACGTTTGTGCTACTTCGCCCGTAAAGGCAACGCTGATAGTTTCTTTGAACAGTTAGAAAAGCTAAATAAGTTTGTTAAACAGAAATGGATACAGCAAGGGTTTTAAAGCTGAACTTTATGAACGAATAGGGACAAGAATTCTGATAATTTTGGATAATGCTAAGCTAATCGGCATTTAAGCTGCATAATAGAAAGGTAAAACAACTGAAAAGTAACTATGCCACCACCAGCCAAAAACTTTTTAACACCAGAACAAGTCATTGGGCTACAGAAAACTCTTAAACAAAGCGACCTATCGCACGTTAGAGAAAGAATTTTAATCATCCTACTTCAAAACGATGGCAGAACACAACAAAGAATTTCTAAGTTTTTAGGTTGTTCACCGAGAACAGTAGCATATTGGTGTATGCATGGAGACCCAGATAACGCGCGAAACTTTGCATAATAAACGAGAGTACGAGCATCACCGAAAAGCTACTCCTGAGTATATTGAATTATTATTAAAGACCGTCGAGCAAGAACCATCAGACTTGGGTTACGAGTTTGGTAGATGGACGAAGGAAAGATTAGCGACCTATTTAACAGAGCAAACGGGGGTTAATTTAAGTAGTTCTCAAGTTAGGAGGATAATAAGCGCGAAAAAAGTATAGTTATATCTGGGCTAAATATGACTTAGGCTCTAAACCTGATCCAAGAGAGAGAGCTTTGTTCCAAGAGAGACAAGTGCGACTACTTAGTAGTAGCAAAAGATTATCCAGAGCTATTACAAGTATGGTTTTGGGATGAGTGTGGTTTTAGTTTACGTGTGATACGCCCTTAAAAATTGGGTAAGAAAGGACAGCGTAAGAAAATTTCAGGACAACGCCGTCGCGGTCGAATAAATGTCATGGGAGCAAGTTCTTGAATCAGACCGTAAGCGAGTAGGTTTTTTTATGGAAACAGGTAATGCAGATACTTTTTTGTTGCAGTTACGACAACTCAATGAATTAATTAAGCTTGAATGGGTAAATAAAGGAAACTGCTCTAGTGATTTTCAGACCCATGAACCTAAGATTATTTTAATTTTGGATAATGCTAGTTTTCATAAACGTCAAGATATTTTAAGTCAAGTATCCCAAGAACTGACTAACTTTCGGTTAGATTTTTTACCAACTTATAGCCCGGACTTCAATATTATTGAATTAGTTTGGCATTCCTGTAAAGCTCGCTGGGGGGAGTATCCCCCCAGCAGACTTTACGTAAAGAGTACATTGCTCACCGCCTATTTCAATCAGTAGATGAATTAAAACTTCTACTAGATAGGCTGCTAAATTAAGGCGAGTTAGTAATTACGTGGCATCGAAAGATCAAAAATAAAGGCAATAATCATCATATTGCAGCTTGAGTGCTTATTAGCTTATGGGCTTGACTATCTCCGAAACATTGTTCTCAACTTGGAACAGAAAATGGATGAATTCCTTAATGTTTTACAATTTTTGTCCTGTACTTAGGACTAGCCCACTGTCGGAACTGCTCTGCCAGTGCTTGAAAATCGCATTTTCTGCAAAATGCGCCGAAAGGTAGTGTCTGATGGCAGGCGAGTGACCGTCAGTCCTAGTTGCTCACTGACTGTCTGATAGTGACGCTCCCCAAAATCTTCCAGTGCATAATAACTTCGGCATCCACTGATTGTTCCCATAACAACTAATAGTAAAATTAGCCAAAGTGGATAACGTCTACCGCGAGATGTTCGGAAATCTTTGATCTCCTGCAATGATTGAATTAAGTTGACCGCCATCTTAATTTCCAAAACTTATTTGTTTCAATTATTCTAATACTTTTTAATCAACGAATTATCCCTGTCACAACAAATAGAGTTTGAGAGAAAGGCAATGTCACTGCAAAAATCTGCTCCTCAAACTCAAACTAGAACAAACTCATTTTTTACAACAATGTGAAGAATATTTGGTTAAAGTTATTGAACTGCTCGCTAGGTCGTTAAATTCAGGAAGTTCTCAAGTCTCATCCGCAAATTTCTTCAGTCGAACTAGTAGAAAAAATTCCTAACCCCAAACAAGTAAAAGAGTTTTATCATCATTTTACAGGTTAAAACTCTAATTATTATTTTTCTTCTGAGCCTGCCTTTTTTTCAGATCATCTAGCAGCCGTTTAGCTATTATTAGGCTATCTTTCATTCTGTTGAAAGATACTACTATAATACCAATTTCATCTTTATAATCTTTATAATCTTTATAAACTTGTCCAAAACCAGCTTGATGACGTTGCTCAAAATTAGCATCTACATTGTCAGTGCTGACTGCCTGAGCAACTTTAGAAAATCGCAAGAGCGGAGCGATCGTAATGCGCAATAACAAATTAAGAATTGATATA
>CAJQOK010000542.1 GCA_905479905.1 uncultured Aliterella sp. | reverse complement strand
CGTGGTGCGCCAAACGTTGATTCTGATTGTACGGGAACAACTATGAGGGACTACTTGCGCGGTGATGACTTTGCTCGTATACCTGAAGATATAGTTGCTCTTTACGATGGTAAACCACCAACCGCCGACGATGTGCTGATTTTCCAGCCTACAGTTCTAAATAGTTAGGCTGCAAGTGCGATCGCGCTTGCGCACACGCAGAGCTTCGCATTATTACTTTCTGGTAACTCATGGCAATTAAAAATTACAATATTCAAAGCGCCATCGGTTTGATTCCCGCCGCCGGAGAAGGAAAGCGCATTTCTCCTTTACCTGGTAGCAAAGAGTTATATCCGATTGGTTTTCGGGTGGCAACCGATGGTAGTTTGCGCCCCAAAGTAGTTTGTCATTACTTGCTAGAAAGTATGCGCCTAGCTGGTATTCGTAAGGCTTACTTACTTTTGCGCTCAAATAAGTGGGATATTCCAGCTTACTTGGGGGATGGAACGCTAGTAGATATGAATTTGGGCTATTTAGTTGTAAGTTCGCTATTTGGCGTTCCTTACACTCTAAATCGCGCTTATGAGTTTGTGCAAGATGCGGTAGTTACTTTAGGTTTTCCTGATATTATTTTTCAACCTCAAGATGCTTTTGTCCGATTGCTAGGACACCTTAGCGATAGCGAGGCAGATTTGGTTTTGGGTGTTGTCCCTTTTGACCAACCTCATAAAGGCGGAATGGTTGATTTTGATGCCGATGGCTGCGTTAGTCTTGTGGTAGATAAACCCTCACAAAGCACTTTGCGTTATAGCTGGTTTACGGCGGCTTGGATACCAAGTTTTACGGAGTTTTTGCACCAATATTTAGCTAATCAGCCAATTGTGCCGTTGCAGGAAGTTTTAATTAATGATGTGATTCAAGCAGCTATTGATAGCGGTTTAAAGGTAGAGGTTGAGGTATTTGAAAATGGTAGTTTTCTTGATATTGGTACTTCTGAAGATTTAGTTCGCGCTGTTCGCGATGCAGCGAATAAAGCATAGAAAAATAACCGCGCTAAAAGCGGAGAGTTAGGGATTTTTGTATTAACTAATTAGGGTAAAAATGATTGTAGATAGCGTTAAAGATTTAGATGTTGCACGCAACAAAGCTGATGATATTGGGCGAGATATGTATCAGTTAATAACAAGATTGTATCCAATCTGTCGCAGTATTACGGGGGATGGATTTAGAGAAACTTTAAATATTATTAAAGAGCATATTCCGCTTGAAGTTCATGAAGTGCCGACAGGAGTAGAAGTATACGATTGGACTGTGCCAAAGGAATGGAATATTAAAGATGCTTATATTAAAAACTCACAGGGTGAAAAAATTGTAGATTTTAATAATTCTAATTTGCACGTTGTTAATTACAGCGTTCCTGTTAATCAAAAAATGTCGTTAACGGAGTTAAAAGAACATTTATTTACGTTGCCCGATTACCCCAGTTGGATTCCTTATCGAACTACTTATTACAAAGAAAGTTGGGGATTTTGTTTAACTCATGAACAATACCTAGAGTTGCAAGACGGAGAAACCTATGAGGTAGTTATTGATTCTTCCTTAGAAGCTGGTCATTTAACCTATGGAGAGTATTTTATTGCCGGAGAAACTACGGAAGAAGTTTTGATTTCTTGCCATAGCTGTCATCCTTCTTTGTGCAATGATAATCTGTCGGGAATCTCGGTTGCTGTGTTTTTAGCTCAACACTTGAGCAAGCTATCTCTGCATTATTCTTACCGATTTTTGTTTATTCCTGGCACAATTGGCTCTGTTACTTGGCTATGCCGCAATGAAGCCCAAGTTTCTAATATTAAACATGGTTTGGTATTAACTTGTGTAGGCGATGGGGGCAAGTTTACTTATAAAAGAAGCCGTCAAGGTCAAGCAGAGATTGACAAGATTGCTGAATATGTATTAGCAAATTCGGGCAAAGAATATGAAGTAATTGATTTCTTTCCCTATGGCTATGACGAAAGACAATATTGTTCGCCGGGGTTTAATTTGGCGGTGGGTTGTTTTATGAGATCGCCCCATGGTAGTTTCCCGGAATACCACACTTCGGCAGATAATTTAGAATTTGTGAAACCAGAGTATGTAGCGGATTCGTATACTCAATGTTTGTCAATTTTACAAATTCTAGAAAATAATAAAACTTACTTGAACCAAAATCCTAAATGCGAACCAAGGCTAGGGAAAAGAGGTCTGTATCGAGCCGTTGGCGGACAAGCTGAGGAAGCACTAAATGAGCTAGCTATACTATGGGTGCTAAATTTGGCAGATGGCGAACATAGTTTATTAGCTATGGCGCAAAGATCGGGTATGGCTTTTAATGTAATTAATAAAGCAGCGATCGCTTTATTAAAACACGATCTATTAAAGGAAATTTGAGCGAAATGACGGCAAAAATAGCTTTAAAAGATCGAATTGCAGTGGTTACTGGAGCAAGTAGCGGGATTGGCAAAGCGATCGCGCTTGGTTTGGCGGCAGAAGGTGCAATGCTAGGCTTGGTAGGACGGAATTTAGCCAACTTAGAAGAAACTGCCTTAGTTGCCCAAAAAACTAGCTCTTTAGTAGTGAGTTATGCCGTTGACTTGACTGTAGACTCCGATATACAACAACTAAAGACTCGCATTCAAGCCGATTTTGGTAACACGGTGGATATTTTGGTTCACTGTGCGGGGGTATATGTTCCCGGAAAGCTGCAAACCGCTAATATTGCCGATCTTGATTTACAGTATCGAGCTAATGTCCGCGCTCCCTACTTATTAACTCAAACTTTATTACCTATGGTGCTATCGCAGCAAGGACAAATAGTATTTATTAACTCTAGTGTGATTATGCGTCCGGCAGGCAAAGTTGGGCAATTTGCCGCAACTCAGCACGCCTTAAAAGCGATCGCTGATAGTTTGAGAGAAGAAGTAAACGCCGAGCAGGTGAGGGTTTTAAGCGTATATCCTGGACGCACTGCTACCCCAAGACAAGCCACTATTCATAAAATGGAGGGTAAGTTATATCAAAGCGAACGGTTGCTACAACCGCAAGATGTCGCAACGGTAGTAATTAATGCTTTAAATATGCCGCGCACAGCAGAAGTTACCGACATTAATATTAGACCTTTTCAGAAAACTTAATCAAAAATGTTAAAGTTTAAGCACTAGGGGGCGGTACTGCTACTCAAAAATAATAATTTGTCAGCTATTTAACTTACCTATGCCTAAACAAATGGCTATAGCGCCTGCACATATTGCTTGCGTTGGACTAGGGTGGTTTCCCCAAACACCGGGAGGATTAGATCGCTACGTCTACGAACTTACCTATCATTTAGCCGCAGCCCAAGATCGAGTCGATTTGTATGCCTTGGGATTGCCAGAAACTGACCCCGATTTACCTAATTTGGGCGGTGTTCAGGGCAATTTTCCTGTTAAATTAATCAACTTAGCATCTCCTGATAGCTCTTTGTGGCAAAGGATGCAGGATACGCGGCGCAATTTTTTAAGTGGGGACGCAACGCCGTTAGATGCCATCAACTTACATTTTGCCTTGTACAGTTTGCCAATACTGAGCAAATTGCCCGATCAAGTACCTGTAACGTTTACTTTTCATGGCCCTTGGGCTTTAGAAAGTAAGGCAGAAGGAGCAAATTCAATAGAGGTATTTTTGAAAAAGTGGTTAGTCGAAAAGCAAGTTTATCGCCGCGCTGATCGCTTTATTGTCTTAAGTAAAGCTTTTGGTCAGATTCTCCACCAAGAATATCAAGTTCCAGAAGCAAAAATTCATGTAATTCCTGGGGGAGTCGATTTAACTCGCTTTAAAGGGAATTTATCGCGCTCCGTAGCCCGTACTCAACTAGGCTGGAATCAAGAGCATTTTATTTTGTTTACACCCAGGCGGTTAGTAAATCGGATGGGCTTAGATAAGTTGATAGATGCCTTAGCGACGATTAAAACTATAGCGCCCCAAGTATGGCTGGCGATCGCAGGCAAAGGGTCAATGCAAGCTACTCTAGCCCAACAGGTTGTAGAATTGGGGCTAGAAGATCACGTTAAATTCTTGGGTTTTTTACCCGACGACCAGTTGCCCCTAGCTTACCAGGCCGCCGACTTAACCGTGATGCCCAGCCAGTCTTTAGAAGGGTTTGGGCTAACCTTATTAGAATCTTTAGCTTCGGGAACTCCGGTAATGTGTACGCCCGTTGGTGGGATGCCAGAAGTTATCGCCCCCTTTTCTCCAAATTTGATTGCCAATTCTAAGGAAACAAAGGCGATTTGCGATCTACTAGCCGCCATTGTCATGGGAGAAATAACTCTGCCAGCACGAGCCGATTGTCGTCAGTATGCAGCAGATAACTTTGACTGGCACAAAATCGCCCAGCAAGTGCGTCAAGTGCTATTAGCGTAATTTAACAAAAAGTTCAAACAAAGAGCGCTTCCGTATGCCAGGATTAACAGTAATCATATTGACTTTGAATGAGGAAGAATTTATAGAGCGCTGCATCAATAGCGTGCGCTGGGCTGATGAAGTGCTAGTAGTTGATTCTAATAGCACCGATCAAACTCGTGAAATTGCCACTGCTCTTGGCGCTAGAGTATACGAGCAAAAATGGCTCGGCTGGTCGGGACAGCGCAATAAAGGCGTGGAAGTTGCTAAAAATGATTGGGTGATGTTCCTAGACTCCGATGAAATTGTTACGCCCCAATTAGCTCAGTCAATTCAAGAAGTTATGAGCCGTCCAATGGATGAACGCGATGCTTATTCTTTAGACAGGCGGGGTGATTTTTATGGAATTTTACTCTTTAATGTATCTAGACCCGCCAAAAGAAAAAGTTTTGTTCGCCTATTCAACCGCCGATGTAGTGCCTACGATATGAGCATGAAAGTTCATGAGGAGATTATATTTCCTGGTAGAAGTATTCCCCTTCAAGGCGTTCTTATCCACTGGCGCGGGTACATGATGGATGAATATATTACAGTATTCAATCGTTATGCCACCATTGAAGCAGAAGTACTCAACGATAAAGGTGTCCGCTCTAGTGGATTAAAAATTTTGATTAGACCAATTTTAAGGTTTTTGTGGTGTTATATTGCCAAAGGCGGTATTTGGCTAGGTACGCGGGGAACTATTCACGCGGTATTGCAAGCTACTAGCGAATTTATGCGCTATGCCAAGCTGTGGGAAATGCAGCAGGCGGGGCGTATGCTCCATCCTCCTGAAAGCATATATAAAGACACTCCCAGTAAAAACTTACCAGTTCAAGAAAGCGCTTTAGGCAAATAAATATGTATTTAACCGTCATAGATAAATGACTCATGACGGTAGTTATAAAAATTTTTAAACCTGTAAATATATGAGTGCAAGTAGTTCTTCCGTTCGCACCTATCCCAGTGCGCCAGCTTTACACGCTTGGATCGCAATTTTGGGGCTAATTATTTTTTCTGCGGTTGCTGTTTTGGCAGGAGCAGGTAGTATTTTGCGCTTGCTGTTTCCCCTAGGATCTTTAGGGGTGGGCTTATTTTTATTTGGGAAGTATCCCACTATGTATGTGAGTTTTACATGGTGGCTATGGTTTATTACCCCTTGGCTCCGTCGCGTAATCGATTATCGCAGTGGTTGGGATGGTAGTGGAATAATTTTAACTGCGCCATTTTTGGTAACGCTAATTACTTTAATTACCTTTATTCAATACCTCCCTCGGTCTTATCGCATGGGCGGATTGCCGCTTGCGATCGCAATTGTTGGCGTAATTTACGGTTTTTTAATCGGTATGGTTAAAAATCCCCTACTGGTATCTCTAAGAGCGCTTTTAGACTGGTTAACTCCAGTAGTTTTTGGTTTTCATTTGTTTGTAAACTGGCGAAGCTATCCTAAATATCGGCAGATTTTACAAACTACTTTTATGTGGGGACTGCTAGTTACAGGCATTTATGGTATTGTGCAGTATTTAGTAGCCCCAGAATGGGATAGGTTTTGGATTGTTCAAACGAGGTTGCTGACTAATGGTACGCCGGAACCCCTGGGTATTCGAGTATTTAGTACAATGAATTCTCCGGGGCCTTTTGCTAATGTTGTACTGGCAGGGTTGTTGATCCTACTTACTAATGATAATTTTCTGCGCGTTCCAGCCTCAGTAGTGGGTTATTTAGCTTTTTTACTATCTTTAGTCCGCTCGGCTTGGGTAGGCTGGTTTATTGGCTTGCTGAGTC